>CAZYNG010000034.1:0-2974 GCA_964648615.1 uncultured Dehalococcoidales bacterium
GCAACAAGGATTGTCATGCATTGATGGCAATGACACAATAAGGGTGTGCGTGTTGCTATTATTGGGCTGGGGCTCCTTGCATTGTCAGGAGCGGTTTGTGCCTGCTCTTGCTCAGAATCCCCGGCTCCCACAACTTCTAATATCACTCCAGTCTATAGTTACAATGTTGTCAACACCTATCCTCATGACCGAAGTGCTTTCACACAAGGGTTGGTTTTTGAAGACGGCGTTTTATATGAAGGAACAGGGCTTAATGGACGCTCCACTTTGCGCAGGGTGGAATTGGAAACTGGAGAGGTGTTGCAAATTCATGAGTTACCAGCCCAATTTTTCGGTGAGGGTGTGACCGTTTATGGAAACGACATCATCCAGTTGACCTGGCAGTCGCATGTCGGCTTTGTTTATGATAGGGACAGCTTTGAGTTACTACAAGAGTTCAATTATTCCACTCAAGGTTGGGGCATTACCCATGACGGAGAGCGTTTGATTATGAGCGATGGAACGGCAACATTGTATTTCCTAGACCCTGAAACCTTTGAGGAAATTGGTCGGGTTGGAGTATATGACAACGATGGTTCCGTGAACAGACTCAATGAATTGGAATATGTTCAAGGAGAAATCTATGCCAATGTCTGGCAGACAAACTGCATTGCCAGGATTGACCCTCAGACAGGTCAGGTGGTTGGCTGGATAGAGTTGAAAGGGCTTTTAACTCCTGAAGACCGCGGTGAGCCGGTTGATGTCCTCAATGGCATTGCCTATGACGCAGAGAATGCTCGCTTGTTTGTGACCGGAAAATTGTGGCCTAAGCTCTTTGAGATTGAATTGATTTCTGCTGGGTAATTAACGATTCCTATTCTGGCAACAAGGATTGTCATGCCTTGATGGCAATGACATAATAAGGGTGTGCGTGTTGCTATTATTGGGCTGGGGCTTATCGGTGGTTCCATCGGGCTTGGTTTGAAAAAGGCTGATAAATCTGACTGTGAAGTGGTGGGCTATGTTCGTCGTCCTGAAGCTGCCTCGCTGGCGATGAATATGGGGATGGTTGATAGAGTAGAAACAAGCCTCGAGGACACGGTAAAAGAAGCTGAGATGGTCATTGTTGCCACTCCAGTGTTAACCATAAAGGAAATCATGTCCAAGATAGCAGATTCTCTTCCCCATGGCTGTGTAGTTACCGACACGGGGAGCACCAAGGTTCAGGTTATGAAGTGGGCTGGGGATTTATTGCCACCAACGGTGGACTTCGTCGGCGGGCATCCCATGGCGGGGAAGGAGACCTACGGGATGAAGGCTGCTGAGGCTGATTTATTTCAAGGGTCTGTTTATTGTCTTACTCCAGCCAAGAAGGCTTCGTCACAGGCGGTGGATAAAATGGCGGATATGGTGAAAAAATTGGGGGCTGTGCCTTTCTTCATTGATGCCCAGGAGCATGATGAGCTTGTGGCTGGCACTAGCCACCTTCCCTTTTTGCTCTCAGCCGCTCTGGTGACGAGCACCGCCAGTGAACCTACCTGGGAGAAGATGAAGAAATTAGCTGGCTCCGGCTATCGTGATGTTACCCGGTTGGCTTCGGGAAGCCCCGAGGTGAATGCACAAATTTGCCTTACCAATCAGCAGGCGATACTTCACTGGCTCGATAGGTTTATTGATGAGCTACAAAGGTATCGTCACCTGGTGAATTCAGGCGATGAGAAGCTAAAAGAGACGCTGGCTGAGGCTAACAAACTGAGGCAAGAATGGCTGAACAAGGCAAAATAAGAATCATCAAGCCCTGCCATCGCCTGGAAGGCGAAATTACCCCACCGGGCGATAAATCCATCTCGCATCGTGCGGTGATTCTTAACAGCATAGCTTCAGGCGAAGCTGAGATTGTGAATTTCTCCCCGGGTGGGGATTGCTCGAGCACCGTTCGTTGTTTGAGAACTTTAGGAGCAAGGATTCGCAGAGTTGGCGCTCCTGATTTTCCCACCTTACTTGTTTCCGGTGTTGGTGGGAGAGGATTAACTGAAGCCTCAAACGTGCTCGATGCCGGGAATAGTGCCACTACCATGCGCCTTCTCGGTGGCTTGCTTTCCAGTCAGCCTTTCTTATCTATCATCACCGGCGATGCTTCCCTCCGTTCCCGTCCGATGGGGAGGCTGATTGAGCCGTTACGGCTAATGGGGGCAGAAATCTGGGGTAGGGGAAAGGATTCCTTTGCCCCTCTGGTAATCAAGGGCAAGAAGTTGTATGGCGCCGAAATCTCGTTATCCATTCCCAGTGCTCAAATCAAGTCGGCGATTTTATTGGCCGCTCTATTTGCTCGATGGAGGACGGCGTTACAACAGCTTGTCCCTTCCCGTGACCATACTGAAAGATTGCTCGAGCAGATGGGAGCTGAATTGAAAAGTGATGGCAAATTGATTTCGTTAAATCCTTTAACTTCTCCGCTAAAGGCAATCAGCTTTACCATTCCCGGTGATATCAGCTCGGCGGCTTATTTTCTGGTTGCTGCCGCTGTCCATCCCGATGCCAGGATAGTGGTGAGGGGCTGCGGGGTTAATCCAACACGGACGGGGATTATTGATGCCCTTTTGGCTATGGGGGCTAAGCTGAAGATAGAAAATGAGAGATTGGATGCCAATGAGCCGTTGGCTGATATTGTGGTGAAATCCAGCAAATTAAGAGGTATCGAGATTGGTGGCGCGATGATTCCTCGTGTTATTGATGAGATTCCCCTTCTGGCTGTGGCGGGCTGCTTTGCCAGTGGTAAAACTGTGATTAAAGATGCTGCTGAACTGCGGGTGAAGGAATCCGACCGAATTGCCACGGTCTCTCGTGAGCTTACCAAGATGGGCGCTAAAATTGAGGAGTTGCCTGACGGCATGATTATCTATGGAGGTAAATCTTTGTCAGGCGCAGAGGTTGACAGCCACCTGGACCATCGACTGGCGATGAGCCTGGCTATAGCTGGTTTGATGGCTGAAGG
>CAZYNG010000034.1:3074-7848 GCA_964648615.1 uncultured Dehalococcoidales bacterium
TGAGCCTGGCTATAGCTGGTTTGATGGCTGAAGGCGAAACGGTCATCAACCATGCTCAGACGGTAAATGTTTCCTATCCCTCATTCTGGTCCGCTATTGCAAGCCTTGTCCCGAGCCAAAGCTCTGAGCGAAGCGAAGAGGCAGCGAAGGAACTGAAGGAATGAGTTCAAACCAGTTGCTTATCATCCTCTCGGGACCTTCCGGTGTGGGCAAGGATGCCCTGCTCAAGAGGATGGAGGAGCAAAAGTATCCCTTTCACTGTGTGGTAACGGTTACCAGTCGTCCCCGCCGTGAACGCGAAAGAGATGGTGTGGATTATCACTTCATTTCCCAGCAGGAATTCCAGCAAATGATTGATGATGGTGAACTTCTGGAATGGGCAAATGTTTATGGAAATTACTATGGCGTGCCCAGGAGAGAGATAAGTCAGGCTTTGTCTAAGGGAAAAGATGTCATTGTGAAGGTGGATGTGCAGGGCGCAAAGACAATTAAGCAAATATTGCCTCAGGCGGTGTTCATCTTTCTAAGGCCTCCCTCAATGGAGGAGCTGGAAAGACGGTTAAGGCAGCGCCATAGTGAGTCTGCCAGGGACCTGGCACTGAGATTACGGAAGGCTGAAGAAGAGATGGAAAGCTTGCCCCTTTTTGACCATGTGCTCACAAGCCATCAAGGTAAACTTGATGAAGTTATCTCCCAGATTCAAGCCATCGTTACTGCTGAGGAAAGCAGAGTTAAACCGAGAGCAGTTGAGCTATAATACAGGCGCAGCTTGAGCTCTCTCCTGGTCGGCATCGGTGTAAACCTTTTCCTCAGCAGCTTCCTCTTCGCTAAGGGGAACATCGGACTCAACGTCCCTTCCTTCAATTTCCGTGGCAAGGAGTTCCTTGTAATACTCGTGCTGGATAATGAGTTTCATAACATCGTTTGTTCCTGTCCAGATCATGGGAAGCCTTGCCTCTCTCACTGCTCGCTCGATTGGGTAGACATTGGTATATCCAATACCTCCCATATTATCCATGGCATCGTTTGCCACTTCCCAAAATACTTCGGTAGCAAATAGCTTTAACTCAGATACCAGCCTTCTCTGGTAGCCTGGTGTGCCTATTCCATCGTCTATGGTCTTCGCCACTGCGTAGCCAAAAGCGCTGACAGCATCAAGTTTGGTTAGACTCTCAGCTATTCTGAAATTGACTGCCTCAAAGTTCCTTATCGGAAAACCGAAGGCTTTTCTTTTGTTGGCATACCTCGCAGCGATATCTAGAATAGCTCGGGTACCAGCTACACCACCATAAATAATTCTCTCGGGCACCATCATCTTGTAGAAAATTTTTGAACCGGCGTTTTCTTCTCCCAGAAGATTTTCCTCGGGTACTCGTACATTCCGGAAGTATATTCTTGCTGTTCCTGTGCCCCGAACTCCCATCAAACCATAGACGTGCTTTACGTCTACTCCCATATCTCTTTCAACGATGAAAGCGCTAAGCGAATCACGAGGAGCTGCTCCAGGATTGGTAACAGCGTAAACCAGGAAGAAGTCGGCACCTTCACCACCCACAGTAAACCGTTTCTGGCCATTCAGGATATAATAGTTTCCTTCTTTTTTAGCAGTGGTGGTGGCACCGAAGAAGTCGGAGCCTCCTCTGGGCTCAGTAAGTGCTTCGCCAGCCCACATTTTCCCTGCAATGATGGGCTTGAGATATTTTTCCTTTTGGGCCTCGTTTCCGAATACGTTTAGAGCTTCCCCAACGATAGAGACTAAAGCGTAAAGGCATGTAAGGCTCACAGTTAACTTACCAATTATACCTGCAACCATAATATCATCCACCCATCCAAGCCCCCTGCCTCCGTACTTGGGTGGGAACCTCAACCCGAGAAGATTTCGCTTCCCTGCCTCCGCCACCCATTCTTTGGGGAACGTGATTTTATCAGCATCCATATCCATGAGGAGCTGTCGTGGCACGCTTTTGACGAAATCTTCCACTTCCTCCTTGAGTTTCTTTCGTTCCTCGGTCAAGAATACTTCTAACATTTCCCCTCCTTTCAATGATGAATGAATTGACTTTCCATCCAGATGACGACTTACATTATAACACCAATTTGAATTTGTTTGACCGTCGAGGGATTTTTCCTTTTAATTTTGCATTGACGAGTGGCTAAGAATGCAATACAATTCCGCCAATTAATACAATAATATAAAAATTAATGTTGGGCAGCATGGAGTTTCTATGAGCCAGGTAACCAACCATTTTAAGGAGAGTGGCCATATGTTAGGGCGAGAAATTCCAAACTATTGGACGGGCCAGTGTTTTGGTTGTTCAAAAACGAATATACAAGGTTTGGGGCTCCGTTTTTGGCACTCGGAAAATGGCTGTTTAACAAAGTGCACCATTCCTGACTACTTGTGCGGAATTGATGGCCTTGTACACGGTGGACTCATTACCCTCCTCCTTGATGAAGTTGCGCAGTGGACGGTGATTGGACGCCTTGGCAAAATGGGAGTAACCCGCGGAATCTCGGTCCGGTTTTTGAGACCTGTTCCAACAAACACTGAACTAATTGTCGAAGGACAAATAATCAAACAGGGTGAAAAAAACGTTATTCTACGATCTACCATGCATTCTACTGATGATGTATTGTTGGCAGAGGCCGAAAGCAACTGGTTGTTGGTAAGTCTTTCTACCATCGCGAAAATATCGAATGTTGACGAGTCAACGTTGCAGGAGTTCCTTGCCCGATATCCCTGAGAAGAAGTTATTTATGTAGCATTGCATCAATCAGATTATAGCCCAACCATCGGATGAACTCTGTCTGAAAAAGCTGAGGCTTTTTAGCAGGTTATCCATGTCGTTGAACTGTTCAGGCATAATTGTCTAATAACTTATATTTATGTAGCAAATTATCCTACGTGGGTGATTTATACTGCGCTTCTCGCTGTGCTGTTAAGGATTTTCTTTTTAATTTTGCCTTGACGAGTGGGTAAGAATGCAATACAATTCCGCCGATTAATACAATAATATAAAAATTAATGTTATGTTTTCAAATGACAATACAGCCTTAAATATGAGGGCAGATTAAATGAAAAGACCAACAAGGCCACCACATTATGGATCGGTTAACAATCCAAATTCATTTCAAACAGCAAGGCGGGATCTAGTCGTTAACGGACTGCAACATCTTTCAACGAAAGCGGGCACACCGTTTACCGCTGAGGCGCACATAGATGGCAAAGGTCAACATAAAGGTCAGGAATCTATTTTAATAAAACAAGGAAATAAGATACGGGCGTATATTTACGATTGTTGTTGGGGACATGTCACTAACTGTAGCCGGACATATATTGACGTATACACCACCATACTATGAATTAAAACATAACCTTTCACTGCAGCCGACCACATAAAGGCTGCGTCGGCTGAGTTCAACGTTAGTGAGGAGAAAGAATGAAATTTGAGAAAATCAACATTTCTGAAAAGTTCGGAAAGCTGCCCGCTGGCGACTATGCAGTAGGTGTGATCGCTAAGATGAACGACTATGAGTTCAAAATCGTGAAATTCAAAGGTGACTTCGTCTGGCACAGCCACCCTGACACAGACGAGACATTCATCATCGTAGAGGGCACGCTTATAATGAACTTCCACGGCAGAGAGGTGGAAGTTCACGCTGGAGAGATGATTGTCATCCCGAAAGGGGTCGAGCATAAGCCTTCTTCTGAGAACGGATACAAAGCCCTCCTCATTGAGCCGGAGGGAGTGCCCAATACCGGTGACGTTCAAAGCGAAAGGACAATCGCAAAGGTTGAATGGGTGTAAAGATGATGATTGCATAACAACATCTTTGAGAGGGACGCTCATTACGCTGACGCTTAATTCGCACCCCTCAGCAACACGTTATGTGATTGTCAAAGCACGAGAGTTACAGAAATGGAAGAGAAAATGAATACGAACAGCATTGATGCATATGACCTCCCAGAACGGGTGCGTACATACGATACCGACATGGAAATAATGCATCCTCTCCGGTGGAAGATGATCGAAATCGCCCTGGAAGTCCTACCTTTTCACGCAACGGAATACGTTAATGTTCTGGATCTAGGCGTCGGAACGGGCTGTTTTTCCCAGCAGTTATTCACGAAATGTCCAAATTCAAAATTAGTGGCAGTAGATGGCTCTGCATTGATGATAGAACTGGCTAAATTGCGACTCGGAGCTCAAGCACAACTGGTTGAATGGATACAATCGGACTTCCGTTCAATACCATCGCAAGTCCTAAAACCCAATAGATATGATGCGGTGATTTCATCATATGCGCTTCATCATCTGAATGCTCAGGAAAAATTAGCTGTCCTGACGGCAGTGGTCATGGCTATTAAGCCAAACGGTTGGTTTATTAATGCTGATATTGTGAAAGCCGAATATCCTGATATAGAAAGGCGAATCCAGGATATTCGTATAAAAGCTGTTACCGAACGTGCACCAGAGAAAGATGAACGGTTCTTAACTATTGATTCAACCAGGAGTTTTCTTGATACTCTTGAAGCAACGGAGAAAGATCAACCTCAGACATTGAATACTGACATGAACATCCTTCAAAAAGCCGGGATTAGGAATGCGGAAGTCTTTTGGAGAGAATACCGTGAGGTTGTATTTGGTGGAACGAAGATTGACATCACATAACAAACGGTTGCAATGGAAGCTGCTTGCGCGTCTCCATTGAACCACGACGTTATACGAGAGGACAAAAAATCATGGCATATAAAATTGGCGTAATGATGATT
>CAZYNG010000035.1:0-7625 GCA_964648615.1 uncultured Dehalococcoidales bacterium
AATGGACGGGTGTTGGGCTTGGTTTGCTGGCTGGTGCTGGGATGTTTGGGGCAGCCATGATTGCCAGAGCAAGAATGGTTGAGAAGAAGAAGGAGGAGGAGGAAAGTGCAGAAAGCTGAGAAAGAGGAAGGTTTTGTTGGCAGACCGGTGGCTCCAGCGGAGCTTCTTGTTCAAGTTGAGAAGTGTTTGAAGCTAAAGAAGTAGCCATAAAGGCTATGGAGTTAATCTATAAAAGCGTTCTTCTCAAGGTGTTAAAATGACAGTGCGTGGTCAGCCAATTCGAGTATCAGAACTAGATACGAATTTTAAGCGCGAGATAATCGCTCGTGAAGCTGATTGTGATATAACTGCGTGTTTTTCCTGCGCAACCTGTACATCGGGATGCCCTATCCACGAGGTATACCCTCAACTTGATCCGAGAAAGATAGCCAGAATGGTAAATCTTGGCATGAGGGAGAGGGCTTTAAGTAGCTCATATATCTGGTATTGTTCTGATTGCTGGCTCTGTGAACAACGCTGCCCGCAGAATGTGAAGTTCTCCAGCGTGTGGGATGTCCTGAAAGATATTGCGACAAAAGAGGGATATCCCCCTCCCGTGTCGATTGATGAGGATATGTGCTCAGGATGTGGTATCTGTGTTGCTTCATGTCCATATGCAGCCATAGAGTTCCGAAGACAGAATGGAAAGAGGGTTGCCCATTTGGTTACTGCCCTATGTCGGGGCTGTGGGGTCTGCGGCGCGGCCTGTCCATCTGCAGCAATCTCAGTGAACCTCTTTGAAGACGAGCAGCTTTTCTCCCAAATAGAAGCGCCTGTGGCATGACGGGATGAATGTAGCAGCAAGAGCGTTATGAACATAATGTACGCAGCTCAGCAGAAGAAGGTATCGGAGGTGAGGAGCTTTAGAAGTAAAGATGGCTAAGCCAAAGGTTGCTTTTTATTGGTGTGCTTCATGTGGTGGATGTGAGGAAGCAGTTGTTGACCTCAATGAAGATTTGCTGAAGGTAGCCGATGCTGTGGAGATAGTCTTCTGGCCTGTTGCCCTGGATTTTAAAAGGAAGGATGTTGCAGCTCTAAAGGACGGTGAGATAGCTGTAAGCTTTATAAACGGTGCTGTGAGAACAGAAGAGCAGGAGGAGATGGTAGAACTCTTGAGGGAAAAATCCGGCCTTGTGGTTGCCTTTGGCTCTTGCGCTCACCTGGGTGGGATACCGGGACTGGGAAACTTCTGGGCAAGGGACACGATTTTTCAAAGGGTTTATAAAGAAGTCCCGTCTGTCGAAAATCCAGAGGGAATTGTTCCACAGGAGAAGACAGGAATCGGGATTGGTGAACTCACTTTGCCGGAGTTCTACGATACGGTAAAGACCTTGGATCAGACTATTCCTGTGGATTACTACCTCCCCGGATGTCCACCGCCGCCTGATTTAATAATGAATGCGGTAAACGCCATTCTCACAGGCAAGCTGCCGGAAAAAGGAGCGGTCCTTGCTCCTGATAAAGCTTTGTGCGATACGTGCCCAAGAGCTGAGAGGAAGCCAGATAAATTATCAATAAAAGAAATAAAAAGACCCTACGAGGTCAAGCTTGACCCCGAGAAATGCTTCCTCGAGGATGGGGTAATCTGTCTCGGCCCCGTCACTCGCTCGGGATGCGGGGAAACATGCATTAGAGCTAATATGCCATGTAGGGGATGCATGGGTCCCGTAAAAGGTGTTATAGACCAGGGAGCAAAAGGACTTTCAATGATTGCATCTATATTGGGGCTTGAAGGTGAAGACGAGATGACAGAGGAAGATATCCAAAAATTAATCAATGTGCTAGTGGATCCAGCGGGGACATTCTACAGATTTAGCCTGGCGGCTTCTCCTCTTACAAGAAGGAGAATGGAATAAGAGGATAGAGTGAGAAAGATAACAATAGACCCCATAACCAGACTTGAAGGACACGGAAAGATAGAAGTATTTCTCAATGGTGACGGGGATGTTGACAGGGCTTACCTCCAGGTCCCCGAGCTTCGAGGATTTGAGAAGTTCTGTGAGGGAAGACCGGCAGAGGAGATGCCGAGAATAACTACAATGATTTGCGGTGTGTGTCCCACTGCTCACCACATGGCATCGACTAAGACCCTTGATGACCTTTTCAAAGTTGAGCCAACCTCAACGGCGAAAAAGATAAGAGAGCTTATGTACAACGCTTTCCAGGCAGAGGACCATATATTGCATTTCTTTTTCCTTGGCGGTCCTGACTTTGTTGTTGGCCCAACGGCACCCGCCGGAGAAAGGAATGTCCTGGGAGTCATTGCTAGGGTGGGGTTAGACGTCGGGGGAAAAGTAATAGAAGTGAGAAAAAGGCTGAGGAATGTTCTGAGAATAATCGGAGGCAAGCCAGTTATGCCTTCCTGTGGGCTGCCTGGAGGGGTATCAAAAGCAATTACTGAGGAGGAGAGGAAGACGATTATAGATGCGGCGGAATATGCAGTGGAATTCTGCAAATTTGCCCTGGGGCTTTTTGACGATTTAGTGCTCAAAAATAAGAAATATGTTGACCTTGTCGTCGGAGATATTTATAAGCATAGGACATATTATATGGGGTTGGTGGATAAGAATAACAAGGTAAATTTCTACGATGGCCAGATAAGAGTGGTTGACCCGAATGGTAAAGAGTTTGCCAAATTTAGGGCCCAGGAATATCTTGACCACATCAGGGAACATGTCGAGCCATGGAGTTATATTAAGTTCTGCTATCTTAAGAACGTAGGCTGGAAGGGATTTGTTGATGGGGAAGATAGTGGTATCTATAGAGTGGCACCGCTGGCCCGCTTAAACGCATCCGATGGAATGGCAACACCGCTGGCTCAGGAAGCCTATGAAAAGATGTATGAGACATTGGGTGGGAAGCCGGTTCATAGTACCCTGGCTTTCCACTGGGCTCGACTTATCGAGGCGCTTTATGCTTCTGAGCGGGTGCTGGAGCTTGCCCGTGACCCTGAGCTCACCTCTCCTGATATTGTAAATCTACCTACCGAGACTCCAAAAGAGGGTATCGGGGTGGTAGAAGCACCAAGAGGAACCCTTTTCCATCACTATCAAACCGATGACAGAGGGATTCTCACCAGGGTTAACTTAATTGTGGCTACGACAAATAACGCCGCTCCCATTTCGATGTCGATTGAGAGAGCTGCCAAATCGCTTATACATAAGGGTGAGGTCTCTGACGGGATTCTCAACATGATTGAGATGGCATTTAGAGCCTATGACCCCTGTCTTGCCTGCGCCACTCATTCACTTCCGGGCAGAATGCCTCTTGAAGTGAATGTATATAACAGCGAAGGAGATTTGGTGAGGAAATTAAGGAGAGATGAATAAGGAGAAGGTGGAGGCGGTCAAAATTGGTGTAAGAGAAATTCCAGGATGAAAGCACTCATTTTAGGGCTCGGAAATCCAATTCTTACCGATGACAGGGCTGGAATCACAATCGCTCAGAGGATTAAGGAGTGGCATCCTGATTTACAGGTGATAGAAGCAAGCGAAGCCGGGCTCGCTCTCCTTGATCATATAGTTGGCTATGATAAGCTTATCATCATCGATTCTATAAGAACCGAAAAGGGGAAGCCTGGAGATTCCTATAAGCTCAATCTGGAAGATCTGAAGTCGGCCGCGGATTTATCCTCCTCCCACGGTATGGATATTGCCACTGCATTCGAAATCGGAAAAGGATTAGGATATAAGATGCCCGGATATGTCAGCATATATGCTGTGGAGATAAAGGATAATACAACCTTTGGAGAGGGATGCACCGAAGAGGTGGAGGAAAGGATACCATTTATAGCGCAAGAAATAGTGACAGAGGAGAAGCTATGAAGGATTTTAACCCTAAAATCACACTCTTCTGTTGCAACTGGTCTGGATATAAAAGGGCAGACCTTGATGGCACTTCAAGATCAGGAATCAAGCCTTATTTCAGGATAATTCGCACCATGTGTTCAGGAAGGGTAGACCCTTCCTTTATTCTTCATGCCTTTGCTAATGGTGCAGACGGAGTTATGACAACCGGGTGCCATTTGGGAGATTGTCACTATACGAGTGGGAATCTTAAGGCAGTGCGAAGGATTATGTTGCTCAAAAATATGCTCCCTCAGCTTGGAATAGAGCCTGAAAGACTAAAATTAGAGTGGATTTCAGTAGATGAAGGGGCAAAGTTCCAAAGCACAGTCAATGAGTTTGTCGATAAAATTGCTGAACTTGGTCCTCTTCATTAAGTTGACCTTTTTAAGACAAGTGGTGCTGATCGAAACGGGAAACTAAAGAAGAGCTGAAAGGATTTACGAAGATTGAGGCATATGTCAACCTTTACCATCTATCTGCTGCAAAGTATAATCTCCGCGTATTTGAGAGAAGGGGAGGTTTTTTGGTATGGCCAATCAAGCTGAAGTGCCGGTAGCTTCAACTGGAATTCCTTTTCGAGCATTAGAGTTTAGAGATGTGCGTCTCTATATTTTCAGCGCCGCCTTTATTTCCCTGGATGTGGTGGTGCCGTGGCTGACCCATCACTTTGGTGGAGTCCAGGCCGGCAGCATCTTCCTGCCTATGTTCTTCTTCGTACTGTTAGCTGGCTTATCGGGTGGCTGGCGAGCTGGCTTGCTGGTGGGACTGTGCACTCCATTGATCAGCTTTGGCGTTTCAGGAATGCCCCTGCTGCCAGTCCTGCCTCAGATAACTATAGAATGTGTCTCTTATGGTCTAATCGCTGGGCTATTACGAGGTAAGTCTCATCTCGGGGTAACATGGTCACTAATCGGGGCGATGATTTTGGGGCGACTGGCTCGATTAGGTTTTATAGCTGCAGTATTTCTTCTCTATGGAGGAGAAGTTTCTCCCCTTGCTTATATGTGGGCTGTGGTGTTGCAGGGCTTGCCTGGGATTGCCATTCAATTAGCCCTCATTCCGTTGATAATAAGGGTGGGCGAAAAATGGTATCAAAAGAGGGCATATGACGGATGCTGACAGCAAGCCGTCTGTTCGACTATTTCTTGGCAACCGAGGATACTTTGCGTGTTTATCATGGACCTGAGCTGGTTTTCAGCTCCAGGGATAGTGGCCTGGCACCATTAGTGGATTACGTGATTAGACTTGCTCCTGGGACGGAGGAAGTGCTTGTTCTTGACCGGGTAGTTGGCAATGCCGCCGCGCTGCTGTTAAAGTTTGCCCTTTGCATTGAGGTATGGAGCTCATTAGGCAGCGAACGAGCCGCCCGGACCCTGAGCAAACTTGGCATCAGGTATCATTTTGTAAACAAGGTTCCATACATTTTGAACAGACAGAAGAGCGATGTTTGTCCTTTTGAGAAGCTATCGATGGGCAAAACGCCGGATGAGTTTTATGACGCAATTAAAGCTCTCCATCAAGCCAATTTAGCTCTGAATCAAGAGACATAAATACTGGACTGCCCCGGTTCTAAGGCTACATTAAGCGAAGAGGTTCTTAGTTGATTCGATAACTTGAGGGTCTTCTTCGTCCAGCACACGGACGATATCCTTATACATCCCTTTCTTCATCGCCCCGATTATCTTCCTCCCCTTGTTCAGGCTTTTTGCGAAGGAAAGGGCCTCATCCATCAGGTCATTAATATGACACGCCTTCATAACGATGTGATGCTCTTCACACTCATAAGCAGTGAGACGCTTACCGGTGTATTTCATCTCTTCAAGCTTATACGTAGGGATTGCCTTTTTCGCGATTGCTATCATCCCGGGAAGAAAAGGTATGCCGAGGTCTACCTCAGGGAAACAGAAGAACCCTCTGTCAGAGCGCATAAATCGAAAATCAAATGCACAGCACAAAATAGCTGCACCAGCAAATGCATGGCCTGTTATGGCAGCAATGGTGGGCATGGGATAAATAAGCAACCTCTTGAAAAGTTCATTCTGTGTGTAGATAAACTTCTTTGCGGTATCCGCGTCATTTTTCTGGGTAAGAGGGATGAGCCAATCGAGGTCAATGCCGTTAGAGAAGATCTTTTCATGGGAAGACCTCACCACAAGTGCATTCGCATCGGTATCGTTCTCAATTGTATCTAAAACAGAAAGAAACTCATCCAGAAATGGCAGGTTAAATCGGTTTTCCCCGCTATTCATAGTAACAACAGCCACATTTTCATCCAATTCATATTCTATTAGCGCCATATCGATACCTCCACGCCTAAGGATTCTTGTTCAAAGGCCTGCCAAATTATACCTTATTATGGCTCCAACAAGCCAAGCCTGAAGATAGGCGACAGCTTACCAGTTCTCCAAATTGACTTCCGTCATAGGTTGCCTTATAGTGTTTCCAAATGATGGTCGTTGTAGAACATCCCCATTGGGGGTGTTATACAGCAGAATTGCAGTCTAATTACAAGTTAGGCTTTGAAAAAATATAAGGTTTATCCGTATGCTGACCTACCAGGTACGCCCCCGAATATATAGACATTCTGAAAGAACAAAAATCACATTTCCAAACGATGTTGAATTAGTGTTTTGCTTTCACCCTCTCCAACCTTTCGGCAAGGACCCAGGAGGTGGTCGTACCGCTGTATTGTCTGTTGCGGCCTCAGTATTATTTGATGCTAATACAGGAAAGCACTGGATTCAATCAAAAAAACCTTTGAAGCCGCTAGAGGTTATCATTAAAGAACCCAACCGCCGTATTGAGGTGCATGGCAATGAACTGCATATTCAAACCCGATTTGATTCATTAAAAGAAATGGACGATGTTGTTCAATCCTTGTTTTTTGCATTTCCAATCTTACTGAGTATTGAGTTTGCTGACCCTCCATTCGTTGAAAGAGTTTTTGGAACGGTCGGTGATGTTCCATTTAGATGGGAATTAAAAGATTGGCAAATGGAGTCCCATACAACAACTCAAGAACTTCAGGAACAACGGTTAGCCAATTCCTGGGAACGCCTTAATGTACTCTCGGATCCAGGTAATCGGAGAGTTATAGCCGCTTTACATTATTTTCATGTCGCCTCACGACTATGCAGAGCTGGAAATTTTCCATGGGAGTTCATGTCTGAGATTATCCTTAACTTGAGTAAAGTGATTGAAGTATTATTTCCACCAAGCACTGGTGATGGCGAAACACTTGAGGCTGCTCGTACAGGACTGAAAAATTTAGGATACTCGGAGACTGAGATTGAATGTTTTTTTATACCCGCAATGACATTACGGAATAAAATTGACTCAGCACATGTTGATCTTTCCATATTTACAAGAAAGCAGCTCAGAATCCTTCATGCATACACAGAAGAAGCAGAAAATGCCTTCCGGGAGTTACTGAAAAGACTAATGACAGAAATTCAATCGGGTAATTATAGACCTGTACAATATGGTGAACCAAGTAGACGTCGGGAAGCCGAAATGATAATAGAACGTATGGCTAATCATTGTGTGAGTCTTGACGAGATAGGCAAAAATGACCAGTCAGACAGTTAGTGAATACTGCAAAGTGGCCCAATTACAAGTCAGGTGCTCTACCAACAAGTCTCAATCTTTTTTCGAGGGTCAGGTTCTTTTCATCGGTCTACGGATTTTCGTTCCTGTAATCTTTTCTTGAGGTAGACCCAGCCGGGTAAGATATTTTCG
>CAZYNG010000036.1:0-7622 GCA_964648615.1 uncultured Dehalococcoidales bacterium
AGAGCACGTTCTTGGTAAGAACGGGGTCACCAGTTCGAATCTGGTTGTGGGCTTTTAAAGACGAAGGAGGTTAATAAAAAATGGCAAAGAAAGTTTATGAACGAACCAAGCCTCACATCAATGTGGGCACCATAGGTCATGTTGACCATGGGAAGACCACGCTGACTTCAGCGATGACCGAAATATTATCGAAGACGGGGCCTACTGAATTTCGCGCTTTTGCGTCAATAGATAATGCCCCTGAGGAGAAAGCCAGAGGGTTGACCATTGCTATTGCCCATATTGAATATGAAACTGATAAGAGACATTATTGTCATGTTGATTGCCCTGGACACGCTGACTACATCAAAAATATGATAACCGGGGCAGCTCAAATGGACGGGGCAATCTTGGTGGTCGCCGCTGATGATGGTCCCATGCCTCAGACAAGAGAACATATCCTTTTGGCTCACCAGGTGGAAGTCCCCAGCATGATAGTTGCCCTCAACAAGATAGACCTGATGGACGATCCTGAATTGCTGGATTTGGTTGAAGTAGAGGTCAGGGAGTTATTGACAAAATACGAGTTCCCAGGGGACAAAATTCCCGTCATTCGTGTAAGTGCTCTCAAGGCTTTAGAGTGCGGATGTGGCAAGCGAGAGTGCCCTTGGTGTGGAGGGATATGGAAGTTAATAGATACTATAGATGAATATATTCCCATGCCTGTGAGGGAAAAAGACAAGCCTTTCGTGATGCCTATAGAGGATGTATTCAGCATTAAAGGGCGTGGTACCGTGGCTACTGGCAGGGTGGAGCGAGGCACCATTAAGGTTGGTGATGAAGCGGAAATAGTGGGTATGAAGGAAACACAGAAAACAGTGGTTACTGGAGTAGAGATGTTCCATAAGTCAGTTGAACTAGCTGAACCTGGCGATGCCATTGGCTGTTTGCTACGGGGCATAGAGCGAGACGAAATAATGAGAGGTCAGGTTCTAGCAAAGCCAGGGGTAACAAAGCCTCGCACTGAGGCAGAGGCTGAGGTGTATATTTTGACCAAGGAAGAAGGTGGAAGGCACACCCCGTTCTTCACTGGTTATAAACCACAGTTTTTTATCAGGACTATGGACATTACCGGGGTCATAAGTCTTCCCGAAGGTGTGGAAATGGCTATGCCCGGCGATAGCTTAACGCACATGAAGATTAGTACCATTTATCCCGTGGCTATGGAAGAGGGATTGCGGTTTGCCATCAGGGAGGGTGGTAAAACAGTTGGGGCCGGTGTGTTTAGCACAGTTGTCAAATAAGCATGGCCAAAAAGCGGGAACAGCGCAAGATCATCTATCTAGCATGTGGGCAATGCCAGCAAATAACATATACCTCTTCCAAGAATAAGACGAATGACCCACAGCGGCTGGAACTGAAAAAGTATTGCCCTCGTTGCCACGCCCATACACTTCATCGAGAGACGAAATAGTCCATGGCCAAGAAGAAATCGAGACTCAGCTTCTTCACCGAAGCAATAGCAGAACTAAGAAAAGCACATTGGCCAACAAGGCAAGAGCTTCTCAGACTGAGCCTTTTGGTTCTTGTTCTCTGCATCCTCATAGGCACTATCCTGGGCATTCTGGACTACGGCTTCACCAAATTATTCACCACTTTGGTCATAGGGAGTTAGTAGATGAGGCAAGACGGGCAATGGTATCTGCTGTATGTCTCTTCAGGCCATGAAGAGCAAGCGAGAAGAAATCTGGCGCAACGTATTAAATATATGGATATCGGGGGCGACGTATCTGAAATAGTCATACCGACAACCAAGGAGATTGAGATTAAAGGAGGAAAGCGCCGGACTGTCGATAGAAAAGCCTTTCCTGGCTATATAATGGTCTGTATGAACCTCAATGAGCATAGCTGGGACATAGTACGTAATACACCCGGTGTTGTTGGATTTGTAAGCGCTGGTGCTAAGCCAGTGCCACTAGCTCCAGACGAGGTCAAGCGTATTTTACAGCGAATGGAAGAAACCCCTACCGAAGTTAAAACAACTTTTAAGAAAGGGGAGAGTATTCGTGTAACTGATGGCCCATTTATCGATTTCATTGGTAAGGTGTCCGAAATTAACCTGAGCAAAGGGAAGATTACGGTATTGCTATCGCTGTTTGGCAGAGAAACAGAGGTGGAATTAGACCTTTTAGGAGTAGGGAAAATATAGCATGACGGATTCCACAAAAATTCTATCAATTCTTGGAGTGTTATAGCATGGCAAAGAAAGTAAAGACAATTATCAAGTTACAGATACCAGCGGGTAAGGCCACACCAGCACCGCCAGTAGGACCTGCTCTAGGACAGCACGGCGTTAACATTATGGCTTTTTGTAAGGAATATAATGAGCGAACTTCTTCTCAAGAAGGATTTATCATCCCCGCCGAAATAACTGTGTATGTGGATAGGTCTTTCACCTTCATTACTAAAATGCCACCCGTTTCTGATTTGTTACGACGTGCCCTGGGAGTGGAGAAAGGAAGTGGTGACTCGGGGAAGGAATCAATCGGCAAGCTGAGCAAAGACCAGGTTCATGAAATTGCCCGGACTAAAATGAAGGATTTCAATACTACTGATGTCGAGAAGGCAGCGAAGATTGTCGCCGGTACAGCTCACAGCATGGGCATCGAGGTAGAATAATGACAAAGCACGGCAAAAAATATCAACAAGCTGCTAACCTTCTAGATAGGTCGAAGAAATATCCGCCTGAGGAGGCTATTGAGCTAACCCAAAAAGCCTATTATGCTAAATTTGATGAGACGGTTGAGCTTCATATGAGGATGGGGGTTAATCCGCGTGCCTCTGACCAGCAGGTAAGAGGAGTCGCTTTACTACCCAATGGTCTAGGCAAGACGGTGCGAGTGCTTGTATTTGCTCAAGGCGAGGCGGAGAAGGTAGCTACGGAAGCCGGTGCTGATTATGCTGGAGGTGATGAACTTATCAAGAAAATCGAGGATGGTTGGCTTGACTTCGATGTATCTATAGCTACTCTTGACATGATGCCCAAAGTAGCTAAGCTGGGGCGCATCTTAGGACGGCGGGGTTTAATGCCCAACCCTAAAGCAGGTACCGTGGTGCAACCACAGGATTTAGCTCGTGCCATAAGCGAAACCCGAAAGGGCAAGGTAGAATTCCGTCTTGATAGAACGGCGATTATTCACCTGCCCATAGGTAAGGTTAGTTTCGATAGAGATAAGCTGCTTGAAAATTTGGGGGCAATAGTGGAAGCAGTTTTGAAAGCAAAACCCAGTGGCTTAAAAGGGCAATATATTAAAACCATGTCACTTTGCACCAGCATGGGACCAGGTATCAAATTAGACCTCAGTGCAACACTGGCTTTAGCTAAATAGTTTTGCTATAATATGACATTGCCAATGACCGTGGGTACCTTCTGGGTTTAAAGCTACCCCAAGCGAAGCAAGGAAGCTCCTGCTGAGGCATAAGTTTAGAGTTTACCCGTCGTTGGTACGGGTTTTTATTTTTTAAAGGAAGATATGTTAAGAGAAAAAAAGGAACAAATAGTTAACAAACTAGCCGAGAATTTGTCTCGAAGCACTATGGTAGTTATGACCAATTACCAAGGTGCTACGGCAAAGCAAATGAATGACTTGCGTAGAAGTTTGGCAGATAGCGGAGTTGAATACCATGTGGTCAAGAATACTTTGCTTCGCTTTGCCCTAGAAAAGGCTGGAAAGACAGAGATATCCAGCCTTATTGAGGGCCCTATAGCATTGGCATTTGGCTACGACGATGTATTAGCACCGGTAAAAGCTCTTACCCGGCATATCAAATCAGCTGAGTTACCACTAAAACTCAGCGGAGGGATGTTAGGGGAGCGAGTGCTCGGTGCCAGTGAGATTATGGACCTAGCTAACCTGCCATCCCAAGAAGTGCTCATCGCTAAGTTGCTCGGGCAAATGCAAGCCCCTTTGCTAAATCTAAACAATACCCTTAACGCCCCACTACACAGGCTATTGTTCATATTACAAAGTAGAATCCAAAAAATTGGCACATAAAGAAGGAGGTAAATATGGCAACGGAGAAAACAACAAAGGAAGAAAAAGAGAAGGCAAAACCTGCGAAGGAGAAGAAACAAACGAAAGGAATAACCAAGGAAGATATCATCGCTGCTATTAAAGATATGACGGTAATGGATTTAGCTGATTTGGTGAAATCACTGGAAAATGAGCTAGGAATCAGCGCTGCTCCTATAGCTGTAGGCGCCGTACCAACAGCGGCTGCTACAGCTCAACCTGCAGAAGCAGCCCCCGAAGAAGAAAAGGCAGAGTACACTGTTGTGTTGAACAGTATTGGAGATAAGAAAATTGAGGTCATTAAGGCAGTGCGTGAATTAACTAGTTTAGGATTGAAGCAAGCTAAAGACCTGGTTGAAGCTGCCCCACAGACGGTGAAAGAAAGTGTATCTAAGGAAGAGGCAGACACGATAAAGCAAAAACTAGAGGCTGCAGGCGCCTCTGTGGAATTAAAATAAATATGACGCTTTCCACCTGCCAGGCTATCCTGGCAATGGGAATCTTCTTCATTCTATTAGGGATTACCTTTTTGCTCTGGAATAGAAAAGAGGTGAAAACCTATTATAATTCCAAATCCACTCAGCGAGACTTGAAGGAATTTCTAGCTCACGAACCTGAGCGTCCCTGGCTGAATGCCTGGCAAATAGGCGGCAGAGTCGCTCTAGTGCTTGGCACCCTTCTTGCCATCGCTGGTGGGGTGCTCTGGCTTATGTTATAACGCCTAGATTATTTCCTTATGCCGATATTGTAAGGCTTCAGCCATGTGCGAGGTCTTGATGACGTCACTACCCTCGAGGTCAGCGATGGTACGGGAAACCTTGAGGACACGGTGGAAAGCGCGGGCAGTGAGATGAAGTTGCTTCATAGCAGCACGAAGTAGCGCCTGTCCCGCTGGTTCCACAACACAGAATTGCTTTACCTCGGCCGGTGTCATATCAGCGTTACACTTTAGTTTCGTCCCTGTAAATCGCTCCAGTTGAATTTGATGAGCCGAGTCTACCCTTCCCCTGACTTTTTCTGAGCCTTCCACTGGTCTCTCATCCGTTAGTTTTTCATAATCAATGTGAGGAACATCCACAAAGATGTCAATGCGATCGATTAACGGTCCGCTTATCCTCTTGTGATACCGCGAAATCTCTCCAGAGGAACACTTGCACTCTCTGAATGGGTCACCGTAATAGCCACAAGGACAAGGATTCATCGCTGCCACCAGCATAAAGTTAGCGGGGAAGGTAATGCTGCCTTGAGCTCGGCTGACCGTGATTGTTCGATCCTCCATAGGCTGTCGCAATGATTCCAGAGTGGCATGTCCAAATTCGGGGAATTCGTCTAGAAAGAGAACCCCACGATGACTGAGGCTTATCTCTCCGGGGCGCGGCCATTGCCCACCACCAACCAAACCAGCATGGGAGATAGTATAATGTGGACAGCGGAAAGGACGCTCCACGATCAAGGGAACATCCTGTGGCAATAACCCGCTAACGCTGTAAATCTTGGTCACGTCTATGGCTTCATCCATAGTAAGTGGTGGCAGTATGGAGGGTAGAGAGCGAGCAAGCATTGTCTTACCGCTTCCCGGTGGTCCCACCATCAGTATGTTGTGCCCCCCAGCAGCGGCTACCTCCAATGCCCTTTTGGCATGTTCTTGTCCCTTGATATCGCCAAGAGTAAAGGCATAATGCTCGCATACCTCTTCCTTCCACGTGCTATCTCGATGATACTCAGGTATCTGCACCTCACCTTTGAGGTACGCAGCGAGTTGAGATAGGGACTCTGCTGGGAACAAACGAAGGCCATCCACTATGGAAGCCTCTTTGACATCGTCAAGAGGCAGAAAAACATGAGATAAGCCTTTATCTCTGGCCAAAGCTACCATGGGCAATATGCCATGTGTGTGGCGTAATTTGCCATCGAGAGATAACTCCCCTATAAATAGGCTATGGGAAAGGTCAGAGGCTATTTGCCCTGAGCTCAATAGAATACCTGTAGCTATGGGCAAATCATAAGCAGGACCCTCTTTTTTCAAATCTGCTGGCGCCAGGTTCACAGTGATGCGGCGATTGGGAAAAGTATATCCTGAATTCTTGATCGCTGCTCTCACCCTTTCTCTCGCTTCTTGAACAGCCTTGTCAGGCAAGCCTACAATGGTAAACGAAGGCAATCCAGATGATATATCGGCCTCCACCTCAACTACAGCTCCTTCCAGACCAACCACAGCACAACTCGTTACCTTGGCTAACATATCGCCATGATTATAGCAGAGACTCGCTTTAATCAATAAGCTAACTGCTATAATAAAGGCTAAAGGAGGTGAATATGCGGCCGCTGTTTTTCATGCGCCCGTTACTTTTCCTAGGCGTTGTCTGTCTTCTTTTCGGCATCTTGATTGTCATCTTCCCCAACCTTCTTAGCTATTTAGTGGCTACCTTCCTAATTATTATCGGGGCGTTAGCTATTATTGGAAGCCTCACATTTAGAAGGTGGTGAGTGATAGGAAAGCTGGGGATTATTTCCGTTATCACAGTAGTGGGACGTGCTTTTGCTGGATTAGTATTCACTACTGACATGCCTACAGCTTAAGACATAAAGAATAGCACTGCTGGCCATCAAGATAGAGAGGTCGTGATTTTGGGTGAAGTTAGCGAAATCAGAAATCCTCACTCTGGGAGAAAGTAGCTAGAAAGGTTAGATATTAGCCTCCTATAACTACGGCGATAGCAAATTGCCTGGTATCGGAAAGGCTGATGGAGAATTCCTCCAAGTTTAATTCTTCTGCTCTATCCTTGGCTCGACCGCAAAGCCGCACAACAGGCTTGCCACGATTATCAGCGAGAATTTCAACTTCCCGCCAGCCAACCCCCTTAACACCGGTACCCAACGCCTTCATCACCGCCTCCTTGCCAGCGAATCGGCAGGACAAGGATGAAGCACTCCCTCCACAGATTATAAGCTCAGATTCAGTGTAAATTCTACGGAGAAATCTCTCTCCCCACTTCTTCATAGCCGCTTCAATACGCTCTATCTCTACTATATCAACGCCAACACAATTCATCTTTCCCCTCGAAAACTCTCCCAAAAGCAGTCAGCAATGGTTTTCGCCGGTCACTTAATCAGCCCCCGAAAATTTCCTCTACTTCTGTTCTTTCTTGGTGAGGCTCATTATATCCCATCCTGTATTCTACATCATTGCTAATCTGTGCTTGAGCTTTTCACCGTCATTACAAACGAAAGAGTAGTGAAGGGTCTAGAGATTGCTTCGTTATTCTTTTTTTATCTGTTGCAGCTAACTGTCTCCTTGGCTAACGAGGCGAAACAAATTGTAGCCACGAAAAGTAACGCTGCGCCCGAGAAGAAGGGGAAATTTATTCCCCTTACATCTTTAAGCCAGCCAAGCGTAATGGGGCCGATAACCCATCCAGCATCGCCTACGGTGCGGTAAATCGCCACGAGGTAATTCACAATGATGGCCGGATAGCAAACAGGATTAATTATATCAGAAATATCACGCCTATGGTGTTATGTCAACTTCGAAAGAGAACAGGATTGAGCAGGCAGAAGCCTGACAAGAAA
>CAZYNG010000037.1:0-7607 GCA_964648615.1 uncultured Dehalococcoidales bacterium
TCAATCCTTTCTGCTGATTTTGCTCGCCTTGCTGAGCAAGTTGCCGAAGCTACCAGCGCAGGCGCTGATTATATCCACATCGACGTTATGGACGGCCATTTTGTGCCCAACATCTCCATAGGTATTCCAATAGTAGCTTCCCTCCGCCCTCGGACTAACTTGCCTCTAGATGTCCATTTGATGATACAACACCCTGAACAGTATGTCTCCCAGTTTGCTGACTCCGGCGCTGATATAATCACCGTTCACGTTGAGGCTTGCTCATCCCTTCACCGGTTGATTCACTCAATAAAGGAATTAAACGTCAAAGCAGGGATAGCACTAAATCCCGCTACCACTCTAACTTCTATAGAAGAAATTCTCCCTTATCTTGATTTAGTTCTGATTATGAGCGTTGAACCTGGCTATGGAGGGCAGAGTTTCATCCAATCATCGCTGGACAAAATATCAAGGTTACGCAAAATGCTTGATAACAAAAACCTCAACGCTGAACTCGAGGTTGACGGCGGCATCACCGTTGACAATGCACCTGGCATAGTCAAAGCTGGGGCCAATGTCCTGGCGATCGGAAGCAGTATATTCAACGCCAAAAAGGGAATAAGTCAAACAATGCAACTGTTTAGAAAGGCGGTAAGTTAGCGTGCTTGCTTATACTGGGTACGTAAGCACCGGGTGCAGATGTTTACTTTTTTCTTTTCGCCATTTATTGTAATGGTAGTGCGATGAACATTGGGCAGCCAGCGTCGCTGGGTATGCTGTTTAGAATGGCTCACACTGTGACCATAGTTAGCGTGCTTGCCACAAATGTCACACTTCATAAGACAACTCCACAATCCTTCCTTCCATCCTGTACCCCAAATACTATCATAGGATGAAAGTCTTGACAAAGTTTTCCAAACACCTATAATACATCGCAACCCGATATACTAGCCGAGGTGCGTTATTAATAGGCACGAGCAAAGCAAAGGAAGAGGGATGCAGACTGGTTCGGTCACGGGACAGCAGCTAAAAGAAATGTTTAACGCAGGAACCGCCTGGTTAGAAAAATGCGTGCCCGAAATTAACGCTATAAATGTCTTTCCCATTCCCGACGGGGATACAGGAACTAACATGTTGCTCACCATGCATTCTGCCATGGAAGAGGCACATCGAAGCCAAGATGGCAATGCTTCATCAGTAGCCCAAATTATTGCCCATGGCGCTCTAATGGGGGCTCGTGGCAATTCAGGTGTGATATTGTCCCAATTCTGGAAAGGCTTTGCTAAAGGGTTAGATGATAACCAGCGACTTAACAGCAAAGCTTTGGCCAGAGCACTATCGGAAGCATCGCAAGCTGCCTACGAAGGACTTGTTAATCCAGTGGAAGGCACGATGTTAACAGTGCTCCGTGATTCAGCCAACGCTGCCGAAGCCGCTGCAAAAGCCAATTCCAGAAACCTAACCAAAACGCTTGCTACTGCTATGCAGGCAGCCAGAGAATCGGTAGCCAACACGCCTAACCTGCTACCTGTGTTACGGGAAGCAGGTGTGGTGGATGCCGGTGGGCAGGGTTTGTATGTCCTCCTAGAGGGCGCACTATACTACCTCAGGGGAGAAAACGATACTTTAAAACACGGCAAACCACGTCTTATTCCTACAAGCCAGCCATTAACCCCAGGGATAAGCCAAATGCCGGCTGAGGTGGAGGTGCCTTACGGTTATTGCATGAATTTCCTAATAGAAGGGCAAGACCTCAACCTGAAAAAAATCAGGAAAAACTTGAAAAAGAAGGGACAGTCTCTAGTAATCACCGGTAATGGCTCCAAGCTCAGGGTTCACATCCATAGCTTCAAACCGGGCGAAGTTATAGATTACGCCACAAAGCAAGGCGTATTGCACAAGATAAAAATTGATAACATGGACGACGAGTACGCTGCATTCATTAAAATGCAAAGAAAGAATTTGCCCGCTGTCGATACCGCTGTAGTAGCAATTGCCTCAGGTGAAGGTCTTTTCAAACTATTCAGAAGCCTGGGAACCACCATTATTGTCCCCGGCGGTCAAACTATGAATCCAAGCGTCCGTGAGCTAGTTGAGGCAGTGAATTCAGCACCCTCAGATAAGGTTATATTGCTGCCCAACAATAAAAACATTGTCGTTGCTGCCTCCCAGGTTCAATCCTTGACTTCAAAAGACGTTAAGGTAGTACCCACGAGAACCATACCTCAAGGGATTGGTGCTCTCCTCTCCTTTAACTACGCTATGAGCTTGGAGGACAATGTTTCTGCCATGGAAGAAGCAATGAACAGGGTGAAATCCATAGAAATCACCAAATCAGTTCGCAAAAGTCAAATCAACGGTATGAACATAAAGAAAGGGGAATTTATCGCTGTTTTAGATGACAAAGAGGTGGTAGCCAATGGCAAAAAAGTCAAAGACGTCATTACCACTGCTCTTGAAAAAGCAGATGGCAAGAATGCTGAATTGGTGAGTATTTACTACGGTGCTGAAACCAAACCCGCTGAAGCCCGGAAAATAGCTGATGAAATCCAAAACGAATTTTCAGTTGAAGTTGAAATGGTTCAAGGTGACCAACCCCACTACAACTATGTAATTTCTCTGGAATAAGAATTCTCAAGTTATGTCATGGTTAGAGTTGTAACTGATAGTTGCTCCGATATTACTTCAAAGATGGCCGAGCAATTTGGGCTCACCGTGATCCCCCTGAATGTGCACTTCGGGGACAAGGTTTACCGCGATAATATTGACCTGAACACAGAAGGCTTCTATCAAAAGCTAACGAGAAGCAAGATTCTCCCTACTACTTCAATCCCCAGCCTCGCGGTGTTTACCGATACGCTAAACAACTTAGCTAAGGAAACAAGAGATATATTGGTTATCACGCTTTCACGGAAATTTAGCGCTGTTTATGACATCGCCTCAAAAAGCAAAGAGGCCTTTAAATCAAAATGCAATATTGAAGTTATTGATTCCCAGGTAGGGATAGGAGGGCAGCTAATTCTAGCCGTTTCAGCAGCTCTCATGGCCAGGGCTGAAGCCACATTGGAGGAAATTGCTAATTGGGTGACAAGTGCAATTCCCAGGACGCATGTGCTGATGACCTTCGACACTCTAGAATATCTAAGAAGGGGAGGGCGTATTGGTAAAGCACAAGCTTTCTTAGGTACTTTACTCAAAGTTAATCCTATTCTGGGAATAAAGGAAGGAGAGGCTTTCCCCATCACTCGAGTCCGCAGTCGGGCACTTGCTGTAGACTTCCTGGTAAATTTCGTGGAAAACTTCAAAAAGATAGATGCTCTGGTTATCGAAGATGCTATTACCACCAACGAGCTAGGAAAATTGGCTCAGCGTCTCGAAGGATTAGCTCCTGATGGGCATTTCTATCGCTCCAAGGTAAGCCCAGTAGTGGGCACACATGTGGGTCCTCACGTCTTGAGTGTCTCTGTCCTAGAAGGAGAATAAAGTTTGGGACACCTTCCCAAAGAGCCGAGTATCAATTCACTCAGAAGAGTCCTGGAATTAGAATGTAAGAAGGGATATTCCGATAAAGCGGTGATCGGAGGATTGGACAGATTCCTCCGAAAACAAGAGGGGAAAATCCTACAGGGCGTAAATCAGCGGGAACTTTTGATGAGCTTCAATAACCTACAGTTAGCTAAATCCAACTACAGTTCCTGGGATGAAAAGAAACGTAAACAGTGGATAACAACTATCCTACAATGGATAGATGAAGTGGAACAAACAGGGGAGAGAAAGAAGTCAAGCACAGTGGCATCGGATAGCCTCACCGTAGTGGCTAAAACCCGCCAAACGAGAAGGGTGTCTTATGGACTAGACTCATCGATAACCTCAATCAGAGGTATCACAACCAACACGGCCACCAGATTTGCCAAGCTTGGCGTGAGAACCATATACGATTTACTTTACTTCCTTCCCCGCCGTTACATAGATTATAGCCAGAGAAAACCCGTTGCTGAGCTCGAAGAGGGTAAAGAGCAAACCATCATAGCTACAATATGGCAATCAAAAGTGGTCACTCTGGGCAGTCGACAGGGCACAGAGGCAATTGTCGGCGATGAGACAGGTAATATCCGAATAGTGTGGTTTAATCAACCCTATCTGGCAAAGAATTTTCGTACCAATGCCAGGATAGCAATTAGCGGAATAGTTAGCTCATTTAAAGGACGCAGGGTTTTTGAGTCTCCAGAATGGGAACTCATCCAAACCAGGGAACTAATTCATACCGCTAGACTAGTTCCCATTTACCCGCTAACTTCCGGTTTATACCCCCGCCGGGTAAGGAAATGGGCAAAGGAGGCTGTAGATAGCTGGGCATGGCAGCTCGTTGAGTTCCTGCCCCCAGAAATAAAGAAACGATACCAACTTCTAGATTTGCCACAAGCAATTATCCAGGCTCATTACCCTGATAATCACCGAATAGCCGAGGAAGCAAGAAACCGTTTAGCCTTTGATGAATTGTTTCTACTTCAATTGGGTTTGCTGGCGAGAAAGCAAAATTGGCAGGAAGGTCAGCCGGGCAACTCTTTTAATATCAATCGAGAGCTGCTCCAAAGATTCCTGAGTTATTTACCGTTTACTTTGACTCGCGCCCAACAACGAGTGCTCAACGAGGTCTTGCTTGACCTGAAACAGCCAAAAGCTATGTCGCGACTTCTCCAAGGAGAAGTAGGCAGTGGCAAAACTATAATTGCTACCCTGGCATTACTAATTGCCTGTGATAATAGATACCAAGGGGCACTGATGGCCCCCACGGAAGTCCTCGCTGAGCAACATTTCGATAATATTTGCAACTATTTAGCCAAAGCCAGCTCAGAATCCTCCTCGCCATTGCCAGCATCCCGAAACAATCTTCACTGCTATGCCGGTATTCTCTCGCAACCGATAACCGTTGCTTTGCTCATTGGCAGCATTAGCGAGAGTGAAAAGGAGGATTTGCATAATAAAATCAGGCAAGGCGAGATTGATATTGTTATTGGAACTCATGCTATCATTCAGGGAGAAGTGAAATTCAACAAGCTAGGGCTGGCGGTGATAGATGAGCAGCATCGCTTTGGCGTTCTGCAGCGGTCAGCATTGCGTCAAAAGGGATTCAATCCCCACATGCTGGCTATGACCGCCACCCCCATCCCGAGAACCATGGCATTGACTATTTATGGAGACCTTGACCTTTCCATTATCGACGAACTGCCACCGGGACGAATGCTTGCTGAAGCAAAATGGCTTGACCCAGAAGGCAGAGAAAAGGCTTATTCTTTCATCCAGCGCCAGATAAATAAGGGAAAACAAGCTTTTATTATCTACCCCTTGATCGAAGAATCGGAAGTAATAGAAGCAAGAGCGGCGACCACTGAATATCAGCGATTAAGCAAAGATGTTTTCCCCGACTTAAAACTAGGGCTGATGCATGGGCGAATGCCCGCTGTTGACAAAGAGCAGGTGATGCGCCGTTTTCGCGAGCGAGAATTTGACATCTTAGTGTCAACATCAGTAGTTGAAGTTGGCATTGATGTGCCCAATGCCAATGTCATATTAGTAGAAGGTGCCGACCGCTTCGGATTATCCCAGCTTCACCAATTTAGAGGAAGGGTGGGGCGAGATAAGGAGCAAGGTTACTGCTTACTCATCTCCGATAAGCTTTCCCGTGAAATGGAATCCCGCCCCGAAACAGGAAAGAAAACCGAAGATGAGTGGAAACACCGCCTTGAGCTACTAGAGGAAATTCAAGATGGCTTCAAACTAGCCGAAGAAGACTTAAAGCTGCGAGGGCCTGGGGAGTTCTTTGGCACTCAGCAAAGTGGCTTGCCCGAGCTTAAAGTAGCTAGCATAACAAACGTGCAGCTTTTAGAGATAGCACGACGCGAGGCAACCACCTTTTTCCGAAATAATCCGGATGCAGCGAAAGACAGAACCTCTCCTCTTGGGGAAAAACTAACGAGAATATGGCAAGGGCACATCGAATGGAGTTAATATGGTTAAACAAAAGATAGCCGATTGTCTACAACGAGCGGTAGCCAAAACCCAACAGGAAGGTAGTCTTGCACCCGGAGCGCTGCCAGAGATAATTATAGAGCATCCCCAAAATCCTTCTCACGGAGATTTTGCTTCAAGCCTCCCGTTAAAGCTAGCTCGGACAACCAGGATGCCTCCTTTAGCTGTCGCTGAGAAAATAGTGGAGAAAATATCGCTGCCCCCCGAAATTGACCACACCACCATAGCCCCACCAGGATTCATTAACTTTACATTGCGGAATGAATGGCTCACCGAACAGGTAGAGACTATATTGGCTGCCGGCGAATCATACGGAAACCTCGTTTTAGGTAAAGGTAAAAACATTCAAGTCGAGTTTGTCAGTGTTAATCCCACAGGACCTCTTCATGTGGGTCATGGACGTGGCGCTGTTCTGGGCAGCACCTTAGCCGATGTCCTTTCTAGCACTGGCTATCGGGTGGAAAGGGAATATTACTTAAACGATACAGGCAACCAAATAGAGCTATTCGGGCACTCACTCTATGTTCGTTATCTGCAGAACTTTGGTAAAGAGGCTGATATGCCCCCCGATGGCTATCATGGTAATTATGTGATTGACCTGGCAAAGGAAATCGCCGAAGAACATGGAGATAAGTTTCTCAATGTACCCCAAAAAGAAGCGATCGAGGCAATCACCGAAATCGGGTTTAACAAGATAATAAACAGCGTTAAAGAAGACCTTCTTCTATTAAACGTTGAGTTCGATAAGTGGTTTAGCGAAAAAAGCCTCTACAAGGGTGAGCAATACAACAAAGTCATGGCACTACTGGAAAGTGGAAACTACGTGACTAAGAAGGAAAATGCCGTTTGGTTTGCATCAAGCCTGCTAGGGGAGGATAAAGACAATGTGTTAGTCCGAAGTGATGGCTCACCCACTTATTTCGCCTCCGATATCGCTTATCATTACAACAAGTTCATAGAGCGGAAATTTGACACCGTGATTGACATCTGGGGAGCCGACCACCAGGGACATGTTCCCCGGATGAAAGCAGTAATGAAAGCCTTGGGGCAAGACCCGGAACAACTCAAGGTGATAATATGTCAACTGGTTACCCTCCACCGTGGAAAAGAAACACTTAAGGTATCCAAGCGAAGCGGTGACATCATTACCCTGCGTGAGGTAATAGATGAGGTAGGAGCGGATGCTTGCCGCTTCTCTTTCTTATCCTACTCCGCTGAAAGCCAGATGGATTTCGACCTGGAGTTAGCCAAGAAACAGTCAGCAGATAATCCTGTTTATTACGTCCAGTATGCTCATGCTCGAATTGCCAGCATCCTCCGCTTAGCCCAAGAGCGGCAAATAGACTACAGTCAAGGCGATATTTCCCTGCTTTCCACTGAGCCAGAGCTAACCTTGATTCGCCATTTAATAATGCTCCCCGAGGTTATAGAAAGGGTAGCTGCTAACCTTGAGCCCCACCACCTACCCTACTACGCTCAAGCACTGGCTACTGTTTTCCACAGCTTCTATAAGCAGTGCCGGGTTGTCTCCCAGGACGACGCATTGACCAAAGCTCGGCTTAAGTTAGTCAGAGCGACTCAAATCATCCTGGCTAAAG
>CAZYNG010000038.1:0-3345 GCA_964648615.1 uncultured Dehalococcoidales bacterium
GACGAATACGCATGAAACCACGGTTACGCTGCCAGCAAAATCTATGACTCTCAAACAAGACGACCTGGTAAAGTTGTGCGAGATTCTTGAGAAAGCGATAGAGGATAACCCTCAAGGTCACCTGCACTGTACTTTGTCGGGAAAGACAGAGTCTATGTTCTCTGAAAGTATTGAAGACTTACGTAATGCACGTTTGCCCGAAGAGGTCAACCAGGTCCGGTTAGTAGCAGAATCATACGACGAAGATAGAACAATTAGACTGGTTTCCGATAACAAGGTGCCTTACACTAAAGTAGAAATTACTGGTACGGATGCGGACTGGGTTGCAGCAAGAAGCAAGGAAATCGAGGAGTTCATATCAGACCACCACAACATTCACTGGATATTTAACCGTATTTGGCTTCCTGCACTGCAAGGTGTTTTGTTGGTGGGACTACTTATGTATACATGCACAGAACCACTCTGGCATAACCCGGCTTTTCCAATAGTGTCTATTCTTTGGGGAGTCATTTTGGTTCTGGTGTACATATGGGGCATAAGTAAATTGTTTCCATTTACATTCATAGACACAGGGCATCCTTCAACAATCGCGACATTTAGAACAGTTATCAAATATGCAGGTCCAGTCATCATAGCAGGTTTGATAGTCCCACTTATTATAAAATGGTTCTTCGTTTAGTCTAAGAGCCAAATTCCTTCCCCAAAAGTTCCCGTTTCGAGTCCAGCCGGATATTCAGGCGCAGTTATGCCGATTGCGATGTATCCTATAGGTTAACCAGTATTCCAGCCAGCGGATTTGGAAGGGTATAACTTCTCGCAGTCTTGGTTTCGCCAGTGTTATGTGCTATGATAACGATTACTTATGAAAAAGGACAGCAGTAACGAAGAGTTACAAAAGACTTTCAATGAAATTGCCAAGCTCATCAATTTGACAGAGCTCTATTCACTCAAGAGGATGCAAATTGTAGCCCTGAAATCACAACAGGCATTGTTCAAGCTTAGCTTACAGGAATTACCTGAGCAAAGGAAAGCTTTCCTCTTTGCCATCGTCTTCGGTTTTGTGGCTGCAATGAGCGCAGGCATCGGCTTGTTTGTTGTAGGCATAACCCTTGCTAACCTGAGGATTATGATTGGCAGTGTGGTCGTAGAGATTGCAGCTTTTGTGGGATTCATCTACCTGTTGCTCACGTACAAACGCGTAAGAACTGAAAAGAAAGTGGTAGCCGATGAGGTAAAAGCAACTGATGCGTCACTACACGGCCTGGACGATATGATGAACGAGATGGAACAGGACTATATAAAAACAAAGCAGGAAACACAAATACTGTTAGAGAAAGCGAGACGTCAACTTAAGCCGAAGACAAAGCTTCCTGAAAAGGAAACACAGGTTGGTGTTTAGCACTGTTATTACTTACTCTATAGCCACTTTAACCTGCATACTCAGCACTCGCACTGACCCTGCTCCAGCTGATTTTGGGGCATTCCAACGTAAGCACCACACAGGAGTATGCCTACCTTGCACCTGAAGACCTGGTGAACAAGAACGCTAAACATAACCCCTGCTTAGCATATTGGTTGGTAAAGATAGTATATTATCCAATGAATCTGGTATATGTGACTTGAACCTTGTTAATCATGATGATAAGCTAGAGTGTATCAATCAAAATCCACACCGAAATGAAAAACGAGCAAAGCCACCGCATTCCTACAACAGATGATATTGAAGTCTCCACCTACCTCGGGATTGCCAAGGAACTTCATGGTGAACAGGCAACTCCTGAACCGAAACCATTACCTCCTGGCGAACGAGAAACCATAGTAGTAATTGACTTTGGCTCCCAATACAGCATGCTCATAGCAAGGCGGATACGCGAATGCCATGTTTATTGTGAACTTGTGCCCTGGGATACCCCGTGGGAGAAAATAGCGCCGCTTAATCCTCGCGGTTTTGTCCTGTCAGGAGGTCCCGCCAGTGTATATAATCCTGACGTCCCTTTAGCTCTGCCTTACGTCTATGATAAGCATCTGCCAGTAATGGGCATTTGTTATGGGACGCAAGTTATCATCCACCAACTGGGGGGCCAAATATCACCAGGAGAGAAACATGAATATGGTCATGCCATATTATATTTGAATACTGAAGATTGTCCCCTTTTTGCCAGCCTTCCCCCCTCCTTCCCCGTATGGATGAGCCATGGTGACCAAATACTGACTACTCCTCCTGACTTCAAAACTCTGGCCTATACTGATAACTCGCCAATTGCTGTTGCGGGTAATGATGCGGGCATCTTTGGACTTCAATTCCATCCTGAAGTAGTCCACACTCCAGTAGGAAAAACGATATTTCAGAATTTCGTATACAAAGTATGTGGCTGCCAGGGCAACTGGACGCCGGCTAACTTTGTGGCTGAAAGCATCGAAAAAATTAAAAAGCAAGTCGGGAAAGGAAAGGCCATCTGCGCCCTTTCGGGAGGCGTCGATTCTGCAGTGACCGCCACCCTTGTCCATCAGGCTATAGGCAATAACCTGACCTGTATTTTCATCAACAACGGCTTATTACGCCGGCAGGAACCTGAGAGAGTGCTTAATACCTTCCTGAGCAATCTTAAAATGAATGTGTCCTATGTAGATGGCAGCGAGAGATTTTTGGAGCGGCTCAAGGGAGTGACGAACCCCGAGACAAAGCGACATGCGATAGGCGAGGAATTTATCAAGGTTTTTGAGGAAGAGGCTGCTAAATTAGGCAAGGTCAATTTCCTGGCGCAGGGTACCCTTTATCCTGACGTCATTGAAAGCAGCAGCGCTAGCGAAACAAAAGCTTCAGCTACAATAAAAACCCACCACAATGTTGGTGGCTTGCCAGCCAGAATGAAACTCAGCCTGATTGAGCCTCTGCGCTATCTTTTTAAGGACGAAGTGAGGGAAGTGGGACTCGCCCTGGGGTTGCCTGAAGATATGACCTGGCGACAGCCATTTCCCGGACCAGGATTAGCTATTCGTATTGTCGGCGAGGTAACCAGAGAACGCTTGGAAATACTCCGCGCCGCTGACTGGATAGTCATGAACGAGATAAAGAAAGCAAATCTGTATCGACAATTGTGGCAGAGCTTCGCTGTGCTTACCGGTATTAAAAGCGTGGGAGTCACCGGGGATTATCGAAGCTATGGCTATACTATAGCTGTCAGGGCGATAAACAGCAATGATGCCATGACGGCTGAATGGGCTCATTTGCCATACGATCTCCTCGCCAGGATATCTGACCGCATTGTTAACGAAGTGCCTAATGTCAATAGAGTGGTTTACGATATTACCAGTAAACCACCGGCAACTATAGAATGGGAATAA
>CAZYNG010000038.1:3445-5051 GCA_964648615.1 uncultured Dehalococcoidales bacterium
AAGGAGGAAAAACATGGATTATGAATTTGAAGACAAAGATGATGAGTTACGAAATGTAGAAAACGACCTGGAGATGATTCGCGAAGATTTAATCGGGGAACTACAGGCCATAAATCAGTATCAGCAGCATATAGAGAGCCTGGAGAACGAAGAGGCGGCAACCATATTGGAACACATCATCGAAGAGGAAAAGGGGCATGTTGCTGAATTACTCAAGGTACTCAGTGTCCTCGATCCTCTTCAGGCTGAAAAATTAAGTAGACAGGTTTGGTTTTAGACAATGGCACATAAACCTAAACTAAAGGGCGTAAAAAAGAATAGAGGGAAGCAGAAACATAAGAAAAGGAAGTAACTGCTATTGAAGGTATTGGTTGTCGGCGGCGGAGCCAGGGAACACACCCTGGTGTGGAAGCTGGCTCAAAGCCCAAGGGTGGATAAGGTTTTTGCCGCCCCAGGCAATGCTGGCACAGCATCCATAGGGCAAAACTTAAACATTGCCCCTACCGATATAGAAGAGCTGGGCAAAGCGGCTAAACAGAAAGACATTGATTTGGTCGTCGTCGGTCCTGAAGCACCGCTGGCTTCAGGCATAGTAGATTATCTTGATAGCCTGAATATCCCGGCTTTCGGCCCCACAAAAGCAGCCACTCAAATAGAGGCAAGCAAGGTCTTCGCCCGAAATCTAATGGAAAAATATGGCATCCCCTGCCCAAAAGGGGCTATTTTCTCTTCTCATCATGAAGCTCATGAATATATTAAACAGCAAAAGACGCCCATCGTTATCAAGGCAGATGGACTAGCCGCTGGCAAGGGTGCAATTATAGCTGAGTCTCAGGAAGAGGCACAAAAAAAGCTCAGCGATATCATGGAGGCGAAAATATTTGGCTCTGCAGGCGATAAGGTGCTAATTGACGAATATATCATCGGAAAAGAGGTAAGCTTATTGGCTTTTACCGACGGCAAAACAGTCGTTCCCATGGTTCCTGCCTGTGACTACAAGAAAATCGGAGATAATGACCAGGGACCTAACACCGGGGGTATAGGTGGCTATGGTCCACCGGGATTTTTCTCCGCCGAGCTTGCCGACAGAGCTACCAATGCTATATTGTTACCGACGGTAAAGGCAATGGCTGAAGAAGGCATACCCTACAAAGGCGTTCTTTACGCCGGGTTAATGCTCACTGATAGAGAAATACTGACCCTGGAATTCAATGCTCGCTTCGGCGACCCGGAAAGTCAGGTTACCCTACCGCTCTTGAAAACGGACCTGGTAGATATATTGATGGCAGTGGTTGAAGGCAATCTTGACCAGCTAACGATACAATGGAGCGACGATGCTTGTGTAGGTGTGGTTATGGCTTCGGGAGGCTATCCTGGAAGTTACAAAACAGGCTTTCCCATAAAAGGACTGGACAAGGCAGAAAAAGATGTGCTTATCTTCCACGCTGGAACCAGGCTGGGCAATGATGGAACAATTTATACCAGCGGTGGGCGAGTGCTCACCGTAGTAGCAGTGGGCAAGAATATCGCCGAAGCTCGAAAAAGGGTTTACGCCGAGTTGCCTGATATTTATTTTGAAGGCTGCTATTACCGCAAAGATATTGCC
>CAZYNG010000038.1:5151-7552 GCA_964648615.1 uncultured Dehalococcoidales bacterium
CAAAGATATTGCCTTGAGGGAGATTACACCACAAGGGAGAGAAACTTTAAATAATCCTCCCTCCCCTGGCGGGAGGGAGTTAGAGGGAGGGGGATACATAAACACAAAATGAAGGGAACCCGAAATGAGCTAGCTTTTGCTCGCCGGCTTCGTTTGCAGCAAACAGACGCAGAGAAGGCCCTGTGGACGAGGTTAAGGCAAAGGCAATTGGAAAATGTAAAGTTCCGAAGGCAACAACCTATAGGCCAATACATTGTCGATTTTGTAAGTTTTGAAAGAAAGCTTGTAATTGAAATTGATGGCAGTCAACATAATAGAGAAAAGGTGAACGATAGAGATGAACAGAGGACAACATGTCTAAAAGAAGGAGGCTACCAAGTATTGAGATTTTGGAATAATGAAGTTCTGCTGAACCTCGAAGGCGTTCTGGAAGGAATAAGGGAGACTTTGAGATGAGGCTCCACCCTCACCTTAATCCTCTCCCGTCAAGGGAGAGGAATATAATATAATGCTATCCTCAAGGGAGCGGAATTATAAAGTTAACCGCAAAATTCCCTATATAATTCTCCCTCCCCTGGCGGGAGGGAGTTAGAGGGAGGGGGACATAAATGGCATTAGTAGGAATAGTGCTCGGTAGCAAAACAGACGCTGATATGATACAGCCTGCCATAGACATACTGGAAGAATTAGGAATTGATTATCAACTCTCTGTTATTTCAGCTCATAGAAACCCGGAGAAGGTGAGGGAATATGGATTGGAGGCAGAAAAAAGAGGAACCGAGGTCATCATTGCCGCCGCTGGCTATGCTGCACATCTTCCCGGAGTATTAGCTAGTTGGACACCAATTCCCGTAATCGGTGTTCCTCTGCCCACCAGCAAGTTAAAAGGCATAGATGCTTTGCTTTCCGTAATTCAGATGCCCGCTGGCGTTCCTGTGGCTTGTGTGGGCATAAATGCTGCCAAGAACGCCGCCTTGCTCGCTGCACAGATTCTGGGAATTAAATATGAAAAGATCAAACAAGCCTATGCTGAGTATAAACAGAGGTTAGCTGGAGAATAATATGATTGAGCGCTACTCAAGACCCCAGATGAAAAAAATATGGTCTGATGAGAACAAGTTCGACAAGTGGCTTGAGGTAGAAATAGCTGTCTGCGAAGCCTGGACAGAGCTGGGCAAAATTCCAGAAGAAGCAATGACCAAAATAAGGAAAGCTAACTACAACCTGGACCGCATCGCTGAATTTCTCAGGGTGACTCACCACGACGTGACTGCCTTCCTTAAATCAGTGGCGGAAAGCCTCGGCGAGGAATCGCGTTTCATCCATCTTGGGCTTACCTCCTCAGACGTTATGGATACCGCTTTAAGCCTTCAACTAAGAGATGCAGCTAATATCTTGTCACAGGATATAAGCGAACTTATCGCTGTTTTACAGAACAAGGCTATGGAACACAAACATACCATGATGATGGGGCGAACCCATGGCATTCATGCTGAGCCAACTACCTTTGGCTTGAAATTGGCGTTATGGGTTGAAGAGATGAGACGCAATTCTCAAAGATTAGAAGATGCTAAGCGAATCATCTCCGTGGGCAAGATTTCGGGAGCAGTGGGCACATACGCTACCGTATCTCCGGAAGTGGAGAAAATAGCTTGCCAGAAATTAGGACTCACCCCTGCTCCAATCTCAAGTCAGATAGTCCAGCGCGACCGCCATGCTCAATTTATCGCTACCTTAGCTATAACCGCCAGTTCATTGGAGAAATTCGCCACTGAAATCAGAAGCCTTCAAAGGACCGAAATCCTCGAAGTTGAGGAACCATTTGAAGTGGGACAGACAGGCTCTTCAGCGATGCCCCACAAGAAAAATCCCGAGCTTTGTGAACGTATTTGCGGCCTTGCCAGATTAATGAGAGGATACGTCACCACCTCACTGGAAAACATCGCATTATGGCACGAGCGTGATATCAGCCATTCCTCAGCAGAGCGCATTACCCTGCCCGATTCCTGCCTGGCACTGGATTATATGCTCTCTCTGCTTATCCTGGTAATAAAGGACCTCAAGGTCTACCCCGAAAATATGCGCCGTAATCTCGAGCTTACTCAAGGATTAATCTTCTCACAGCGGGTTCTCCTCGCTTTAATAGACAAAAGACTAAGTCGAGAGGAAGCCTATGAAATGGTGCAGCGAAATGCTATGGAAGCCTGGCAGCAAAAGAAGAGCTTCCTATCTCTTCTCGAAGCAGATAATCGGGTTACAGCCCATCTAACCAGGTCGGAATTAGAATCCTTGTTTGACTACAACTATTACTTGAAACATGTAGATAGCATTTTTGAGCGATTGGGTTTGACTCAACCCTCACCTAACCTCTCCCGTCAAGGGAGAGGAATATAATATAATG
>CAZYNG010000039.1:0-2922 GCA_964648615.1 uncultured Dehalococcoidales bacterium
TGAATTTTTACGGTACTGAGATGACCTTCTGGGAGTTGCGCCAGCAGGCGTTGCGCATGGCCAATGCGCTTGGTGCCATCGGGGTACAGAAAGGAGAAAGGGTAGGGCTTCATCTCCCTAACTGCCCCCAGTATGTCATTGCCTACCTGGCTACTCTATCCCTGGGGGCTATTGCGGTGAATCTAAACGCCATGTACACCGCTGATGAACTCAAACCCATGATCAAAACCACTGGAATGACGACCCTGGTTACCTTTGATTTGGTCCTTCCTGCAATTCGGACCGTTGCTCAAGAGGTGGACATTCCCCGGATAGTGGTCACTAAAGTAACCGATTATATAACGGGGATGGGTGTGAGCACCCCTAAAGACCTGGAGTTGGAGGAGGGTTGGCACCATTTTTCAACACTCATGGATAACTCTTCTGACACGAGAGTTCCACGAGTCGAGATAGCCCAGGACGATCCTGCCCTGATTCAGTTTACTGGAGGAACTACCGGGATTCCCAAGGGAGCGGTGCTCACCCACGCCAACATAGTAGCTGCCACCCTCCAGTGCTCCCTGTGGAGCGGTGCCACTGCGCTTATTCCTCCGGAGAGACGTTCCGTGCTGGCTGTGATACCCTATTTCCACGTGTATGGAAACATCGTAGCAATGAACTGGGCCATGGCCAATTGTGCTACCCAGATACTGGTTCCCCGGTTTGATCTCGATGAGCTGATGAGGCTCCTGGCCAATTTCGAAGAAATCACCTTTTTCCCCACTGTACCCACACTGATCACCGTCCTCATCAACCACCCCAAGGCCACAGAGCTAAACCTGGGAAAGAAACTGGGTTTGTTGAACTCAGGAGCAGCGCCTATGCCTGTGGAGCTTATCCAGCAGGTTCAGGACATGGGAATCTTCTTCAGCGAGGGATACGGCCTGACTGAGTCTACCTCGTTGGGAATTTCGAATCCAGTACTGGGGCTCAAGAAGGTCGGCAGCATCGGGGTCCCATTCCCTGATAATGATGTGCGTTTGGTGGATGTAGACAAAGGAGTGGAAGATGTGCCGCAGGGAGAGCCTGGTGAGATCATAATGAAAGGACCCCTGATCATGAAGGAATACTGGAACAACCCCGAGGAAACAGCAAATCAACTCAGAGATGGATGGCTCTATACCGGGGATATCGCCACGGCGGACGAGGAAGGTTATATGTTCATAGTGGACCGCAAGAAGGACATGATCATTGCCGGCGGATTCAACATCTACCCCAGAGAGATCGATGAGGTGCTCTATCAGCACCCCAAGGTTATGGATGCAGTCGCTGTAGGCATACCTCACGAATACCGAGGGGAGACAATTAAGGCCTATGTCGTCCTAAAACCGGGTCAGACAGCCACGGAAGACGAGATTATGGACTTCTGCAAACAGAAATTAGCGGCATACAAAACCCCAAAGCTCGTAGAGTTCAGGGATGCGCTTCCTAAGTCAATCATAGGGAAGGTCCTTCGTAAGGCTCTCAGAGAGGAGGAGGAGGAGAAAAAGCAAAAAGGTAGCACATCCTGATTGAGCACCCAGGCGATGAGAACTTGGGTGCTAGCGACTTTCCCTCTCACCAGTGTATACTTAAAGACACAATCTGGTATAAGGGAGGAATATGGAAGATAGAGTTGCCATCTTCATAGATGGAAGCAATTTGTATCATGCTTTGCAGAACAATTTTAAGCGCCATGACCTCAACTTCGGCGAGTTTGCCCGCAAGCTCTGTGATACAAGGCACCTGTTCCGAGTTTATTATTATAACGTGCTCCAGGACCCAGCCCGCTGGCCTGATGCCTATCGAGAGCAGCAAGAATTTCTCGACAGCTTGCGGAAGACGCCTTACCTGGAAGTTCGCCTGGGCACCACCAAGCTATCTCAGGGCATCCCTGTGGAAAAGGGCATAGACATCATGTTAGCCACGGATTTGCTCCGTTTCGGCTACAATGGGCTTTATGATACAGCAGTGCTGGTAAGTGGAGACTCCGATTTTGCTTATGTCCTTCAGGCAGCGAAGAATATCGGCAGGCATGTCGAAGTGGCTTATTTCGAAAGAAGTATATCCAAAGACCTTCTTGATGTCGCCGATTATTGCCATCTCCTCAACAGAACTTTCTTCAGAGGCCTGTGGATAGGCAAACGCCCCATCAGATACAGAAGAACAGCATAGGTAACAAGAAGAATAGACTATCTCTATACAACACAATGAACACTAGTTTCAGCGGGCAATTGATTTCTGCCAGCGTGTCCTGATTTTTAGGTAAACCTTATTTCTTTTCCTTCTTCTTCGGTTTCTTCTTTTTTTCTTATCCCTGTCCCTTTATCTCCTCCGCCCTCTTAGATACAGCATCCTTATATACCCTTGCCAGGCTCTTGCCATGCTTGGGCATCCTCGCCTTTTCCTTCGCCCGGCGCTTTCCCCTCCTATCCTGTCTGGTTTCCCTCATGAGTTACCACTTGACCTCGTATGAGCCGAGGATGAAATCCAAGTCCTTCTGAAGGGATGAAATGCCCTCCTGGGAGAGGAGTCTTTCATCCAGATCGACCATCAACTTTGTTTCGCCCCCTGGTAATTCGATAATCTCGGCACTGCCGCACTCCTCCTCTCGTGCCTTAAACACCATGGTAACCCGGGATTGCGTTGCACCACTGGGAAGACCGTAGGTCTGCACCTTCGCTTCTTCCACCATAATACCCCGCTTTTGAACCATATCCCCTATTTCGTCACGAAGCATCTCAGGGTTTATCCCGCTGTAAGTTTTCTTGATTTGTACAGTCACTTTACCTCCTGTGGCATATTATACCATTTCCACCTCCCCTAAACCCACCCGAATACGCAGGTGATATCTCAAAGCAAAACTCAAAAATCAAAAGGCAAAATGAGTAATGGAGGTCTTTG
>CAZYNG010000039.1:3022-7456 GCA_964648615.1 uncultured Dehalococcoidales bacterium
TCTTTGATTTTTGAATTTGTTCAGGGTTCCCCGGCAATGACAAGGAAAGAGGCTATATATCATCTATCGTATGAACGCGCATATCATTTACTGCATTTAATATTTATCTGTTATAATGCATAGCCATCATGAAGAAAGAGCTTATGAAAATTCTGGCGTGTCCAGTATGCAAGGGGGACTTAAAGCTTAATGCGGAGAAGGAAGAGGATAATGAAATAGTTACTGGCTCTCTATACTGCGCTAAATGTCAGCATTCCTATCCTATTGTGGACACAATCCCCAACCTGCTGCCGCCAGACTTCGCGGAAAAGAAGGATTAACTTTGTCCCAGAAATTCCTCAAATTTCCAGGGTTCCCCTTATTCTCAAGGGGTATAAACCACGCCGCTCGTAGGTGACTCCCAAACTTCCACACATGCCAATGTAGCTGATGACCCTGAAAAACGCGGCTTAAGTTCATTATATATCGTAGCAGCAATGTTCTCACAGGAAGGCTCAATGTTATTGAATGGGGGCACATCATTGAGACAGATGTGGTCGAAGGAAGCTAAAATTTCCCTCAACCAATGCTTTATCCGGGCAAAGTCATAGGCTAAACCAGTCTCATCGAGTTCCTCTGCTTGCAGGCGGGCTATCACCTTAAAGCGATGACCATGTAGATTTTCACATTTACCGCGATATTTGCGGAGATAGTGTGCGGCATCAAAGTGTTCTTCCACGAATAGCTGGTACATTTAATCCCCTGATGTCCATTTTCGCACTCCGTCTCGTCCTTCTGCAACCCCAGCCAGTTCACTAATTTTCCTGTCCAGTTCAGGATGAGTTAACTGTGGGGTAATTTCAGCTAACGGTATAAGCACAAAGGCTCTTTCTGTCAGCCGAGGGTGCGGTATGTTTAATTCATCGGTCCTGATAACCTCACGACCATAAAAGAGGATGTCTATGTCTATAAGGCGCGGTGAGTTGGGAAAACTTTCTACCCTGCCCATTTTTGCCTCAATATCCTTGACAAAGCGAAGTAGCTCCCAGGGGTTCAAGGCAGTGGCGATTTGACATACCATATTAAGAAACAGCGGTTGCTCTTTATAGCCTATCGGCTCGGTTTCATAAATCGAGGAAATCTTTTCAATATCTACCCTCTTAGAAAGCAATGCCACAGCCTTGTTCAAGTTTGCCATTCTATCCCCTAAGTTTGAGCCAAGACAAAGATGAGCAATAGCCAATTTACCGCCATCCTCTAACAATGGCATCGCTCATCTTACAAACGCGTGCCATCTCCTTGACATCATGCACCCTAACCATATCAACACCCTTGGCGATGCCGAGAGCTATAGTAGCCGCTGTTCCCTCCAAACGTCGGTCAGCAGGTGGAACAAATGCCATCCCCTCTAACCTTTGTTCCGGAGTCAAATCAAGCGTCCACCCTATTACCGACTTACGTGAGCTACCTAAAAGAATTGGCCTGTCCAGCGTCTTAAGCTCTTCCAGTCGCCGTAGAAGCTCCAGATTCTGCTCCTGTGTCTTGCCGAAACCGATGCCGGGGTCAACGATGATATTTTCGCGAGGCATGCCTGCAGAGAGGGCTTGTTCAATAGCTTTCTGCAAATCAGCAATAACCACGGAGATAATATCGGGGAAGATAACATCGTGGTGAAGAGAAATATCCCGCTGATTGCTCATCAGAATGATTGGTATTTCCCTTCGAGCTGCTAACTCAGCCAGTCGCGGCTCCTTCTTCAATCCCCAGATGTCATTTATCATGTCGGCACCAGCATTCACCGCTTCACGAGCTACCTCAAGCTTATAAGTATCAATGCTTAACGGTATTGATATCTCCTTGCGCAGCTTTTCCAGGACAGGGATTACCCGGCCTAATTCTTCATCAACCGAAAGATGAGCAGCACTGGGGCGAGTGGATTCTCCACCTACGTCGATTATGTCTGCCCCATCAGCAACTAACTGCCTCGCCTTAAGTAAGGCAACGTCCCCATTTTCTAATCCATCCCCGGAGAAGGAGTCTGGAGAAAGATTTATGATCCCCATGATATAGGTCCGCCTACCCCAATAGAAGGTAGCCTCGCCACAATTAGTGGGAGCAGGCTCCGCTACCTTACTATTTTGATCAGTCATGCTGTTGATTATAGCAAAGGAAGCAACTAAAATAGCACAATAATTTAACTAAATAAATCATCAAGGAAAGACGCGCATGGATATTGAACAAAAGTTAGCACAATTAAACGAGCTAAGAGAGAAGGCAAAGCAAGGTGGGGGGGCGAAGCGAATTGAAGCGCAACATAGCAAGGGAAAGTTGACCGCCAGGGAACGATTGGACCTCCTTTTCGACCCTGGCAGCCTCGAGGAAGTAGACCCTTTCGTGACCCACCGCTGCACCGATTTTGGCATGGCAGAGCAGAAGTTCCTTGGCGATTCAGTCATCACCGGTTATGGAAAGGTTGCTGGACGTCTTGTCTTCGCTTTTTCCCAGGATTTCACCGTTCTCGGCGGCTCATTATCAGAAGTAGCCTCCAATAAAATCTGCAAGGTAATGGACTTAGCTGCCACAACTGGTGCGCCGTTCGTGGGCATACTCGACTCAGGAGGAGCACGCATCCAGGAAGGGGCTGATAGTCTTAAAGCCTACGGCGAAATCTTCACCCGCAACACTATATACTCAGGCACTATCCCCCAGATTTCGGTGATAGTTGGACCTACTGCGGGAGGCGCTGTGTACTCACCAGCCATAACCGATTTTGTGTTTATGGTCAGGGGAATAGGTCAGAGCTATATCACTGGACCCGAGGTGGTCAAAACGGTAACTGGAGAGGAAATCAGCCTGGAGGAACTGGGCGGTGCTATGGTAAATGCCACCAAGAGTGGAAATGCCCATTTCGCCATTGATACCGAACAGGAATGTTTTGAACTGGTGCGTAAATTGCTGAGCTTTCTCCCCCAGGGCTATCAACACCCCCCTCCCTTTGAAGACACCGGTGATGACCCTAATCGCACAGATGAAGAATTACTTCACATCGTGCCTGATAGCCCGGCCAAGCCTTATGATATGAAACACATCATAACCAGAGTGGTGGACAACGGTGACTTTCTCGAAGTTCACCACAGATTTGCTCGCAGCTTCATCGTGGGCTTTGCCCGGATGGGCGGACAGAGTGCCGGCATTCTAGCTCAGCAGCCCCTTTATTTAGCCGGTGTACTCGATATTGACGCCTCGGATAAGGCATCCAGATTCGTCCGCTTTTGCGATTGCTTCAACATCCCCCTGGTTACCTTCGTTGATGTGCCGGGATATATGCCTGGAACTGACCAGGAATTCAGGGGCATCATCAGGCACGGAGCTAAAGTGCTCTTCGCCTATGCTGAGGCAACTGTGCCCAAGATAAGCATAATCACCCGCAAGGCATACGGTGGAGCCTATGTAGCCATGAGCAGCAAAGGGCTGCGGGGAGATATTTGTTACGCCTGGCCAACGGCGGAAATCGCTGTGATGGGCCCCGAAGGAGCAACCAACATCGTTTACCGTGCCGAGATAGCTAAATCAGAAAAACCCGAGGAAACAAGGGAAAGGCTGATTCAGGAGTATCGCGATAAGTTTGCCAATCCATATATAGCCGCAGCCAGAGGCTATATTGATGATGTCATCGACCCCCGAGAAACTCGCCCAAAGGTCATCAAAGCCCTGGAAATGCTCAAGAATAAAAAAGTTACTAATCCCCCTAAAAAACATAGCAATATCCCTCTGTAACCTTTAATGGGGAAAACTTTAGCTGAAAAAATACTTAGCCTTAAAGCAGGCGCCGACGCCAAGTCAGGCGGTATCGTCATTGCCAACGTGGACCTGGTGTTCCTCCAGGATACCACAGGCCCGCTAGTGATAAAACAATTTAAGGAAAGCGGCTTTGCGGCTATAGCCGAGCCGGAAAAGGCAGCGATTTTCCTCGACCACGCTGCCCCCAGTCCTGCCCAGCAGATTTCTAATGACCACGTCCTTTTGCGCCACTTCGCCAGGGAAACAAATTGCCATATTTACGAGGTGGGAAATGGGATATGCCACCAGTTAGTAGCTGAGCATTTTGCCAAGCCCGGGAATATCATTGTTGGCGCTGATTCCCATACCGTTACCGCTGGAGCCTTGTGTGCCTTTGCCACTGGCATGGGGTCCACTGATATAGCTATAGCCATGGCACTGGGCAAAACCTGGTTCCGCGTGCCAGAAACTTTTCTGATTAACCTCAGCGGCTCCTTCCCTAAAGGGGTTTATGCCAAAGACCTGATTTTATCCCTCATTGGTCAGCTTGGTGCTGATGGTGCCACCTATAAAGCTCTGGAATTCGGTGGTGAATCCTTAGCTCGCTTGACAATGTCCGAGCGTCTCACCATAGCTAACATGGTTGTGGAAGCAGGAGCCAAAGTTGGCTTATTT
>CAZYNG010000040.1:0-7354 GCA_964648615.1 uncultured Dehalococcoidales bacterium
TCCGCTGATATGTATTCCGGGGAAGTGGCGATAGCGTCCTTGAGGGCGGTGGCGCAGGCGCATTCACGGTTTTGAGGTATCCGAGGGATGGTCAACCGCAATATCTCCTTGGCGGCATCGACTCCTTTTTGCAGGTTAGCCAGAATCATTTCTGCACTCACTGTTTCATAGCTTAGATGCCAGCAATCATAATCGGTGACGATGGCGAGCGTGGCATAGCATATTTCAGCCTCCCTGGCTAATTTAGCTTCAGGTAAGGCAGTCATGCCAATGACATCAGCCCCCCAGGAACGATAAAGCTGAGATTCAGCCTTGGAGGAGAATTGAGGTCCTTCGATGACCAGATAAGTCCCACCCTTATGTGCTTTAGCTCCCGCCTTTGTAGTTGCCTCGAGTAAAATCTGGCTTAACACAGGGCAAAAGGGCTCAGCAAAGGAGATGTGCCCCACTATCCCCGAGGTGAAGAAAGTGTTATCTCTCCCTTTAGTTTGGTCAATGAGCTGGTCAGGGATAAGGATGTCCATTGGCTGGATTTCCTCCTTGAGGCTACCTACGGCGTTCACCGATATAATCCTTTCTACCCCCAACGATTTCAAAGCATAAATGTTAGCCTTTGCCGGAAGGTTGGAGGGACTAATCCGATGTCCTTTGGCATGTCGGGGAAGAAAGGCAACCCTTATCCCCTCTAGATTGCCTGTGATAATAGCGTCGCTCGGCTCACCAAAAGGCGTGGTTAGCCGTACTTCCTCTATCTCACCCAATCCCTCTATGTTATAAAGTCCGCTGCCGCCGATGACTCCTATCTTCACTTCGGACATTAACTTTCCTCCTTTTGTGGTTTGCTTATTCTAAATAATGTTCTTCAGGTTGTAAATTTGTCATCAGGAGTTTTCCACTTGCTATATTATTTAAACTAGGTTGCTTTGTCTACTTGATCGTGGTACAGTCGGAAAGAGTCTCGGAGCAGAGGTGGGATTTCGCTTTTTTAGAGACGACTTATGTGATTACTGTGGACTTTGTTTTGAACGGTGTCCCGTGTTGCAGCTTCCTGTGGAGGAAGCGAAGCAGGACATAAAGGCGCTCATCCGCGGTGATACGAATGCCTCCCTGGCGTTCCAGTGGTGCACTACTTGCAATACGTGTGACCTTATCTGCCCTGTGCAGGCAAATCCTTACGAGCTAATTCTGGAGCGCTGGAATGAAGAACACCAGTCAAAGGGGCTCCCTGCCATCGCCAAGTTTGTTTTCCCCAATGAGTCCGGGAATATATGGTCTTCCATTAGAGTGCTGATGGAGGAGGATGAACTTTCGCTCCTGCATTCCTGGCGGGAAAATATGAATAGTCCCAAAAATGTGACGCTGCTCACCGGCTTTTATTCCAATCTTGTGCCTTATATTGCCATGACCTCTTTGATTGAGGAGCTAAAGCCAGCAATTGCTGGCTTTGAGGGTTTTTGGGGCTGTGCCGGGGATGTCTATAAGCTGGGCATGATAAGCGCATCGGAAGAGATAGGCAATATGTTAAACAAGAAGTTTTCCGAGATGAGGATAGAAAAACTTTATTGCTTTATGAATGCTGAGGCGATGATGTTAAGCGATGTCTTGCCTAACAGGTTTGGCATCGATTTTAGCTTTTGCAGCCCAGAACCGCTGGACTATTGGATATTGGAGAAATTAAACCATGGCGAGATAGAAGTGAAGCGGAAGTTGAACATGAAGGTCACTGTTCATGACAATTGCTTGTCTAAATATATGGGAGGAAGGGTACAGGGGATAATGCGGGAAACAGTGAAGCACATCGGCTGTGAAATCGTAGAAATGCAGCATTGTGGGGAATCGGCGCTTTGTTGTGGTTGGGCAGCTACAATCCCTTCCTTGCACGGCTCCGTTTCAGGTAATGCCCTGCATATGCTACTTTATCTGTTGGACAGCCTCTATCGCAGGTTGCAGGAGGCAGAGGCAACCGGAGCCGAGGTCATGGTTGTTTCCTGCCATGCTTGCTACATATTTCTTTCCCTTATAAAGGTATTGACCAACAGCAAAGTAGATATCTATCTTTCCCAGGAGTTAGTGCAAATGGCTGCTGGTGAAACACCAGTTCATAGAAATGAAAAGCGTGCCTGGGACATAGTCGCTGCCTTCACCAATGTCCTTTTCCGCTGGCTGTTCATTCCCGGAGAGCGCAAACGTTTCTTCCCCAGGCCTATCAAAATGGAGCCAATTCCTCAGATTAGCTCTGCTGATGCCCGGCGTATCAGGTTTTTTGGTAAGATATACCACAGTGCTGTGATTCAAAATCCGGCTATGAGGGGATTGATTAGTATCACCGTCAAAGCTTCGATTAACCTGTATAGAAGTTCTGTGGCGAGAAGGAGACGAAAGCTGATTAGCAGCAGGGTCAAGTAGATGCAGGACGAGAATAAATTTGATCTCTTTGCCCCCTTCGACAAGGATAAATGCACCCTTTGTGGTGAGTGCTTTAGCCAGTGTCCTGTGATGCACTTGCCGATTGACGAGGCAAAGAAAGAGATGGAAAGGCTCATTGCAGGGGAGAAAACCAAATACGTGCTGCAAAAGTGCACCAGTTGCCTTGCCTGCAATCTTATCTGTCCTGAGCATTGCAATCCCACCCAATTGGTATTGGATAGATGGCATCAGATGTATGTGCACCAGGGGTTACTTTTAAGGGCGGAGTGGTTCATTCCACACTATAAGCCTAACTTCAGGACCTACGTGCTGGATAGGTTGCCTGAAGAGGAGAAGCAGATGCTTGAGGCGTGGGATAACCTTTCCCCCTGTGAGGAGATGTTTTATCCCGGCTGCAACATCATCACCAGTCCTTACCTGACCAGAACCAGCTTACTGGATGGTCTTGAAGTTCGAGGCTCACTTGATACCTGCTGCGGTGAGATGTATTACCGGATGGGGCTGTTTGAACAAGTAGAGCAGGTGGCTAAAAGGCTGGATAGATATTTTCACAAATTAGGCGTAAAAAGAATGATCATCCCTTGCACAGCAGGGTACAACATGTTTAGCAATGTTTTGCCTAGATTTGGATTTAAGCCCGATTTTGAAATTCAGCATCTCCTTCCCTGGCTTTGGGAGCGGATAGAGGATGGGAGGATAGAAATTAAAAGTAACCTGGGTATGAAGGTGACTATTCAGGATTCTTGCTATGGCAAGATTTTCGGAGAGAAGATTCTTGACCTTCCCCGAAAACTTCTGGCGAGAATAGGAGTTGAAGTGGTTGAGGAGAGGTATTGTCGGCAAAACTCCTTGTGTTGCGGCATTGCTGGAGGTTTCAGCCCTGAAGCAGGTTACAGCCCTACTAAAATTGTATCTTCCACAATAAGGAGCCTGAGGGAAGCCAAAGCAACCAGGGCGGATGCTATAGTGGTATATTGCGCTGGGTGCCTTCAAATGCTTTCTACAGTGCACACATTCTATCCCACGGGCATGCCCATTTATCATATTCTGGAGATGCTTCAAATGGCGATTGGGGAGAAGCCGGCGAGGCGTCAGAGGCAGAGGGGAAGGGCGCAGCTTGTGGGGACGCTTGTACATCAATCCCCTAAACTTATTTCAAGAAACAGGTTCCGTGTTAAACAGATAGCCCAGGAATGGTAAACAATGGAGCGCTCAAGCATGAAGGGGAAATATGATTTTTTCGATTATGACAAGTGTTCTTTCTGCGGCATATGCCTGGAGAGGTGCAATTATCTCCATTTCACACATGAAGAATCGGTGGAGGAGATAAAGAAGCTAATTGCCGGGGAAAAGACACGGATACTGGATGGGTGCATTTATTGTTCTGCCTGCAATGCATTTTGCCCTGACGATTGTCATCCCTACGAGCTTATCTTAAACCGTGTCTACGAATCAGGGCGCAAGAATGGCATTCCACTAAAGGCAAAATGGGTCATGCCTCTGCCATATCCTCCGCAGAACTTCAGGTCTGCTCTCGTCTCCTCCATGCCACAGGATGAAAAAGCGTTGATAAACAAGTGGGAAGCGCAATCCTATGACCTTGCCCATGAAGAGATGATGTATGCCGGGTGCAACCTATTAGCTTTGCCCTATCTGGCAAACAGCAAAGTATTTGAAGACCTACCCATATTTGGGAGGTGGGACCTTTGCTGTGGCGAGATGTTCTACAGAGGAGGAGTTTTCGACATTGTGCAGCAGCAGGCAGACAGACTTACTGAATATTTCGCCAGCTCCGAGATAAAACGCCTTGTTTTTATGTGTCCTGCGGGCTACAGGATGTTCAAGGAAGTGCTTCCAGGGCAATTCGGGGCAAAGTTTAATTTCGAGCCGGTATTTCTAGCACACTGGATACTGGATAGGATGAATAGCGGGAAGGTGAAGGTGGAAAGGGAGCTTGATATGACCGTAACGGTTCAAGACTCCTGTCATGCCAGGATAATGAACCCCTCTGAAGAAATGGAGCCATGGCGTGAGATACTGGGGAGAATCGGGGTAAAAATAGTGGAGATGGAGCACAGTGGGGTAGATGGTTATTGCTGTGGCATGGCTGCCGGGGCCAAACAATATTTTGGATTGAGAGACATACTCACGAACGCTTCAAAGGCGCTGAAAGAGGCAAAGGCGACAGGGGCATCAGAGCTGGTAACTTATTGTGCTGGTTGTTATCTGACTTCGGGAATGGGTGGCTTAGTATCTTACCGAGGACAACCAACGCGGCATGTCATGGAATATCTCAAATATGCCATTGGCGAGCCTCTTGATACCAGGATAAAACTAAGGACATTACATACTGTTACTGGATTGCTGTTGCATGTCTTGATTCCAGCGATTTTTAGAGGTAATAGAACGTATATGCCCATGTTAAACAGATAAGGAATGGTATCGATTATAAGCTGAGTTAGCGTTGTGGAACCCATATTATTTGAGGCATATCCAGGCTTAAAGAACATTCCCTGGAGGAGCTTGGGGAATTTCCCTACACCGGTAGCAAAATTGGAGAGGTTGGGGAGGGAGCTCGGTTACGAAAATATTTGGATAAAACAAGATGATAAATCATCGGACTACTACGGAGGGAATAAAGTACGGAAATTAGAGTTCACACTTCCTGATGCACTTCAGAAAAAAAAGAAAACTGTTATGACTTACGGAGGGATAGGAACAAACCATGGTCTTGCCACTGCGATACATGGTAACCGTCTTGGGCTGAATACTCTTTTATTGCTGGTTGACCAGCCAGTTACCACTCATGTTCAAGAAAATCTTCTTCTTTTTCAACATTTTGGGGCACAACTTTGTTATGTCAAAAATACTGCCGGGGCTGTTTCAAAATCAATCTGGCATTTCTTATCGAAACGCAGTATTTATTATCTTCCTCCGGGAGGCTCTTCGCCACGGGGAAGCTTGGGCCTTGTTGCCGCCGCTTTCGAATTAAGAAGACAAATCGATGCTGGAGAGATTCCAGAGCCAAAATACATATTTGTTGCCTTGGGGTCTAAAGGCACAATGGCGGGACTTCTTGTGGGAAGCAGGTTGGCCGGGCTGAATTCGACAATAGTAGGTGTTCGCGTTTCATATCGTTGGCTGGCAAATGAGAAAACAACTGCAAATCTAGCTAACAAGGCAATTGATTTGATGAGGAAATATGATAGAAACGTTCCCCTTATGAAGTTCGGCGGTGAAGATATGTATGTTTTGCATGATTTTTGTGGAGAAGGCTATGGTGTGCCTACCTCTCAAGGAAAGGAAGCGATGGAAATTCTTGAGGAAGCCGAGGATATAAAGCTGGACCTAACCTATACTGCCAAGGCTTTTGCGGCGCTGCTGCATTTTGTGAGGACTCAAAAAGACCGTGAAAGCGCCCCGCTCCTTTTCTGGAACACTTTTAGTTCAGTGGACCTCACTCCTATTATCAAAGAAGAACATGATTATAACAAGTTGCCAAAACCATTCCACAAATTTTTTAGCAGGAATTTAATTCCCTATATCCAATAGGGTAGCATTGAAACAGAAATTTATTTTCAAAAGCCCTCATCGTTTAGCCTTACCCAAAGCAGTTCCAATCACGAGTAATAATAAGCAATGAAAGGCGATGCAATGGAAAACGGTGCAGATGCAGGAGAATTAGGACTAAAGAAAGCATTAGGGTTAGCGGATGCGGTGTCCATAGAGATAGGAGCCATGATTGGTGCTGGCATTTTTGCCGTAACCGGCATAGCCATAGGAATAAGTGGTTCAGCAGTTCCTATTGCATTCATCATAGCGGCTTTACCCATGGTATTCGCTGTACTCCCGCTTGGTATGCTCGGTTCTGCGCTTCCCACGGTTGGCGGCAGCTTTAGATACCCGAGCAGGATATTTTCTCCGTTCTGGGGGTTTATGGGGGTGTGGGGAATCATGATGGGAATACTTCTGGGTGGATTACCATTGTATGCATATACATTTGCAGATTATTTTCAGGTGCTTTTTCCATTTCTGCCAAGAGCAAGCATAGCAGTGATCGCGTTAACCTTTTTCTTCCTCATAAATCTCCTTGGTATAAAGATTGCCAGTAAGGTACAGATTGGCATGTTTTTCATTCTGATAGCGGCTTTGCTTACCTATATCTGTGGTGGCATACCGAACATTGACTCTTCCAATCTGACCCCCTTGTTTCCCAAAGGAATTGGAAGCGTTGCCATTGCCGCAGGCTTCCTTTTCTTTGCTTACATGGGGGCAAACTACATCATAGACCTGGGTGCTGAAATAAAAGATGCTGGAAGAACTATACCCCGTTCATTCGCCCTATCAGTTCCTATGGTTATCGTGCTGTACACGCTTATCGGATTGGTTGCTGTTGGTGCCGTTCCATGGGAAATCAGCGCAAATCAACCTTTATCCATATCTGCGGAACGATTCCTTTCCAGTCCACTGGCGATATTCTTCACTGTTGGAGGAGGGCTGTTGGCTATGGCCACTACCTTGAATGCCACGTACATGTATGGCTCGAGGTATTTCTTAGCTTTAGCTGATGATGAGGTAATCCCCAAGCCTTTAGCTGCGGTGAATAAGAAGTATGGGACGCCTCATTGGGGTCTGCTTGCTATGTACCTTATTTCCTTGTCTGCCCTTCCTATGGGAGCGGGTTCACTGGAGATCCTCGGTGTAACTGCATCTATTGGTTCTATCGTCCTTCTTATTCCGATACTTATCGCTGCATATCTATTACCCCGCAGGATGCCTGATGTTTATGAAAAAGCACCCTTTAGAGTAAAAGGACTCTGGGTTCGATTACTTCCGACTTTAGCCATATTATTTGGTATCTTTTTCATACTCGCACTTGGGGTGGAAAGTCCACCTGGTTTTGCTCTCTTCGTAGCATGGATGGTTG
>CAZYNG010000041.1:0-7320 GCA_964648615.1 uncultured Dehalococcoidales bacterium
CAATATGATGCCCCAAAAGGAAGAACCTGACGGAAGAGCATTCAAGGGGGGACTTCTCTCTTCTCAGCACATCCCATCTCCAACACAGCTATTCTCTCTACAAGTCTTCAGATGAAATTGCTAAAGTCTGCCTCATTTAGGGGTGCACCGGAGTATTGACAACTATTAAGCCTTCGCAATATATTTGTGCACCATAGAAAGCGAAGGGAGGAACAAGAAATGAAATTAGAAATACTGGACAAAATCGCTGCGTTGGTTACGGTTGCATTCGGTCTTGTCGCAGCACTCGCATGGAACGGAGCTATTCGGGCAATCTTTCAGCATTTCTTTGGCACGGCTGACAATATTCCTGCTATGCTTGTATACGCTGTTGTAGTCACGATAATAGCTGTGCTAGTAGCCATCTGGATAGCTCGTGCGGTTAAGGGAGCGAAAGGCGAGAGCTAGCCTGCTACGTGTTAGGACCACAATATCCTCATAACATTGGTTGATGGGTGAGTGGTGAGGGGAATAAGCGGTGTGTCACTAATCATATGAACCAGTACATTGACAGGCAGTATGTCGCCACATATGATTATAAACATCTATGATACCAAATACTTATTTCTTGAAAGGGGGTAATACATGTTTTTGCTAAATCCAAAAACACACTGTCGTGAATATCCTGATGAGCAATCACGGGATATCATGCTCAAAACAATTGATTTCTTTGAAACAAAAGGGAAAACCAAACTTAAGGAAGACGACCACTCACGGGTATGGTATCGAGATTTTCTTGATTTCATAAAGAAAGAAAAGATATTTGCCCGGCTCCTAACGCCTGCAAAGTATGGGCTTGATGAAAATTATCGCTGGGATACATGGCGAAATTGCGAGTTTAATGAACTCCTCGGTTTTTATGGTTTGCATTATTGGTATACATGGCAGGTCTCAATTCTTGGTCTGGGCCCTATCTGGATGAGCGACAATGAAGAGGCCAAGAAAAGGGCGGCGAAGCTCCTCAATGAGGGTGCTATCTTTGCCTTCGGACTTTCAGAGCGAGAGCATGGCGCTGATATCTATTCAACGGAGATGATGCTTACTCCTCAGCCTGACGGCACCTACCTGGCAAATGGCGAAAAATATTACATCGGAAACGGAAATGAGGCGGAAATGGTGTCGACCTTCGGGAAGATGTCCGATACTGGCGATTATGTCTTCTTTGTCTCAAATTTCCGTCATAAACAGTATGAACTCGTTAAAAACATCGTGAACGTTCAATCCTATGTGGCTGATTTCAAACTGAACGACTATCCGGTTACCGAGGCCGATATCCTCAGAAAAGGCCCCCGGGCATGGGACGATATGCTCAATACAGTAAACGTTGGGAAATACAATCTTGGATGGGCTTCAATAGGCATCTGCACGCACGCATTTTATGAAGCCCTTAATCATGCTTCGAACCGCAAACTCTATGGAATGTATGTGACTGATATGCCTCACGTGAAGCAAATGTTTACCGACGCCTATGTGCGGCTCATGGGGATGAAACTTTTTGGACTGAGGTGCTCTGATTATATCCGGACGGCTTCTGCGAATGACAGGCGTTATCTTCTCTATGATCCTACCATGAAGATGAAAGTGACGACTCAGGGAGAGGAAGTCATCAATCTCCTGTGGGATGTCATCGCCGCAAAGGGTTTTGAAAACGACACCTACTTCGAGATGGCGACACGTGATATCCGCGCCCTGCCAAAGCTTGAGGGAACGGTTCACGTCAACATTATGCTCATCGTCAAGTTCATGCAGAACTATTTGTTCAACCCGACAGAATATCCGGAAGTCGGTACAATCAATGATATAAAAAGCGACGATTTTCTCTGGAATCAGGGCCCGACTAAAGGACTCGGCAAGGTCCTGTTCCACGATTACAACATCGCCTACGACAAATTCGATCTGCCCAATTTAAATATCTTCAAGGAGCAGATAAACATATTTAAAGAAATGCTGGTCAATGCCCCACTGGAGAAATCCCAGGCCATGAACCCTGACTTTACGCTGACCGTTGGTGAAATGTTTGCCCTTATTGTCTATGGGCAGCTTATCCTTGAAAACGCACCTGTCCACAATATTGATAACGATATTATCGATCAGATGTTTGACTGCTATGTGCGAGACTTCTCAAACTTTGCGCTGGATCTCTACAGCAAACCGATGACTACTGACAAGCAGATGGAGTATTGCTTGAAGCTGATCAAGAAACCTGTTGTGGATGAAGCGCGTTATCAGCGGGTGTGGGGAAATTACGTATATGCATTAAAAGATACATACGTGATGAACGACTGATTGAGTTGTATTGATATAATGAAAGCAAAACGTCTAGTCAAAAAGGCGGGGGAAATAACACTCTATCCATATCTGTAGCTTTGTGATGATGTGGTGAAACGAATTCCCCACACGAAATTGCTAAGGTTTGCCTGTTGATGGTGGTATAATGCAGTTAACGATAAAGAAGTAGCTATGGAAGAGAAGACAAAGCAATCTACTACCTGGCGGGTAGGGTTAATAGTTGCCTTGATTGTGGGCATAACGTTAGTAACCGTAGGAATACTACAACCCTGGCAAAATACTCCACCTGACACTCCACGATATACTGAGCAGGCAGTCATCGATATGGCAATGAGCTATGTGAGGAATATAAATATTTGTGGTGGCAGATATAATCCCACTGACGGGTATGCTACATACCTTGGTGTTGGACTCTGGAGGGTAGAAGTCCATACCTCTCAAAGAGGGATTGTTACCGTTCATGTGGATGAGCAAGCTGGAACCATCCACTAAATATCAAAGCCTTAAATGTACCTGCCTGTGTCAAGGCTCAGAAATTTTGCCGTATAAGGAATAGATTCAAGGGACAATCAAGACTACTTCATAACCGAAGAATAGAGCCTCAGGCTATCCTACTTACTGCCTATGCCTTTTGCGGTTTAATTTCCTACCTGTACTTTCCGATGGACTGTGTCCCAGATAGTGCCACAGGCTAACACGATACTGAACTGTTCTGCGTCATCTCACGTCCGGTGACACCATTTTTGAGGCAATAATACCACTTTCAGTAACAAAAAATTATCAGCTAATGCATTGACAAAAAAACAAGGTTAGGGCTAATATTTCAATAGTGGCGACTTATTCTGAAAGAAACTGAAGCATTACAAAGACTAATAGGGTGGAAGGGAAAAGTGAAGACTTCGTTGCCTCTCGTCAAATACCGAGGAAATCCCATAATTTCGCCCCGGGAGGGTTCCCGGTGGGAATCAGGCCAAACGTTCAATCCGGGAGTTATCTTGCTTGAAGATAAAGTCCATTTTCTTTACCGGGCTATTGGGGATGATGGCATTTCCCGCTTCGGCTATGCCTCTTCTCAAGAGGGCTTCAAAGTTGAAGAAAGGCTGGAGCATCCAGTATATGAACATCAAGCTAGTTTCTCTAATTTTGTTATTTACTCTTATTCCTCTGGGGGAAGTTTGGGAGGAGCTGAGGACCCTCGCATTGTTCGCGTGGACAACGAAGAGGTGCTATATGTGACCTACACTGCTTGTGATGAAGGTTTGAGGGTGGCTTTGACCTCGATAAAAAGCGACGATTTCCTAGCCAAAAGATGGAAGTGGGCCACACCAGTTTTAATCTCGCCTCCTGGTGAGGTTCACAAAAACTGGGTTATCTTCCCGGATAAGATAAATGGCAGATATGCGATTCTACACAGCCTCAGCCCACAAATATCAATAACCTATCTTGAGAGTTTAGATTTCACGCCGGGCACTTACCTTAGGAGTTATTACGATGGGGGGAAGACCGGCGGAAGAAAGGATTTCTGGGATAACATAATAAGGGGGGTTGGAGCCCCACCGGTAAAGACTGAGTTGGGGTGGCTCCTTTTCTATCATGCGATGGATTTGTGCGATTTCGGCAAGTACAAGGTTGGTGTTATGCTTTTGAATCTTGAAGATCCTAGCGTTGTTATTTGCCGCGCTGGAATGCCTCTTCTCGAAGCGGATAGGCCCTGTGAGAATTGCGGCTTTAAGCCCGGGGTAGTTTACCTTTCAGGAGCGGTCGTAAAGGAGGGCAAACTTCTTGTTTACTATGGGGCAGCAGATAGTTATGTCTGCGTGGCGAGTTGCAGCTCGGAAGAATTTTTGAAGGCTTTGCGAGGTTGGGATATGTCAGGTCCTGGGACTCTTTTTGAAGGCTCTTTGATATCCTGAAGCTCCCTGCTAGCGGAGGGTAGTTATGCTGGCCAAAAGACTGGACGAAAACCCGATTTTGAAACCAAAAAGAAATCACCTCTGGGAAGCCCGGGCGGTTCTTAACGGCTGCCCGGTTAGAAGAGGAGGAAACATCCTGCTCGTTTATAGGGCTTTATCTTTACCTTACTATCATACCCTGGCTGATGATAGGCGTTCCTTTTCGAGCATTGGTATTGCTCGAAGCAAGGACGGAATCCATTTTGCCGGCCGAAGACGGTTTATTTTCCCCGAATATCCGTGGGAGCGCTATGGCTGCGAAGATCCCCGGGTGACGGAATTTAGCGACAAGTATTACATCTTTTACACAGCGCTTTCTACCTCTCCCCTCAGCCCCGAGGGCATCAGGGTTGGCTTGGCTATAAGCAAGAATTTGAGAAGAATTCAAGAAAAGCATCTTGTCACACCATTTAACGCCAAGGCCATGGCACTTTTCCCGCAAAGGATAAAGGGGAAGATATACGCCATTCTGACAGTCCATACCGACCAACCGCCGGCAAGAATATGCTTGGCCGCCTTTGACGAAGAAGAGGACATTTGGTCAGAAAACTATTGGAAAGCTTGGTATGAGAACTTCGAAGAATATTCGTTACCTTTGCAGCGCAGCCCTGAAGACCACTTTGAAGTTGGTGCCCCGCCTGTAAAAACAAAATATGGCTGGCTTCTCCTTTACTCGTACATCAGGGATTATTTTTCCAGGTCTAAAGAGAGACTTTTTGGGGTAGAAGCAGTCCTTCTTGACTTAGAGAACCCCTCGAAGATAATTGGCAGATCCGAAGTGCCCATTTTGATTCCGGAAGAATATTATGAAACGATTGGATTTGTACCGGAAGTAGTCTTCCCCTCGGGGGCGCTCGTCAGGGGAGACAGCCTCTATATTTATTACGGGGCAGCTGACACCACCTGCTGCGTTGCTTCCATTAGACTCTCTTCGCTATTAAGACTACTTCTGCAGAAAGAGAAAATAACTATAAAATTGACGCGTGTCGGGGAAACTCCAATTATTGTGCCCATCAAAGAGCACCCTTGGGAGAGCAAGGCGACTTTCAACACCGGCGCTTTACGCCTTCAGAGCAAGATTCACCTTATTTATCGGGCGATGTCAGAGGATAACACCTCCGTGTTCGGCTATGCCACAAGTGAAGACGGAGTCCATATTGACTACCGCTCGCCAGAGCCAATTTATGTCCCGCGAGAAGAATTTGAGCAGAAGCTTGTGCCTGGAGGAAACTCAGGCTGCGAGGATCCCCGGTTGACCGAGATTGACAATAGGATTTACATGTTCTATACCGCTTATGATGGCAAAAACCCTGCTCGGGTGGCCGTGACCTCTATCTCCATCAGGAATTTTCTGAGCCGAAAATGGAAATGGTCCAAGCCAGCTATCATCACCCATCCAGAATTCGATAACAAGGATGCCTTTTTGTTTCCGGAGGAATTTGACGGAAAATACATTTGTGTCCACAGGCTAGGCAACTGCATCGACTATGATTTTTGCTACAGCCTCGGTTTCAAAGGCGATATTTGGCTTGATGAACACCGCTGGATAGATCACAGAAGAGTATGGTGGGATAGCGAAAAAGTAGGAGCGGCAGCTCCGCCGATCAAGACAAGAGAGGGCTGGATAATGCTTTATCACGGCGTTTCTGAGGATGGAGTCTACCGCGTGGGAGCTGTGCTTCTTGATTTAAAAAATCCAGTTAAGATTTTGGCACGAACCATCTACCCCATTTTAGAGCCAGAGACTTCCTACGAGAAAAACGGACAGGTGCCAAATGTCGTTTTTCCCTGCGGTAATGTGGTTCTGGGTCGTGAGCTCTATGTGTATTACGGATGCGCCGATAGCGTAGTTGGGGTGGCCACGGCGAAGATCAGAGAGCTTCTAAAAGTTTTGAAATTGTGTCAGTTTTAAGTTAAATCCCCAAAAGCTGTATAACACAGACCAAATAGCCATAAGGAGGCAAGCTGTGAGCACGATGCACGATAATTTGAAGTTTGCATTTGCCGTGGAAAGCCAAGCCAATCGCAAGTATTGTTCTTCGCAGAGAAGGCTGAAGAAGGACTCAGGCAGATAGACCGCCTATTTCGTGCAGTAGCGGATGCTGAGACAGCACACGCTCGCAATCACCTGAGAGTTATGGAGGGGATAGAGGCGACCAAAGAAAACCTGGAAGCTACGATTGATGGCGAGAATCACGAGTTTAGCGATATGTATCCCTCTTTCATAAAACAGGCTGAGGGGCAAAACAAGGCAAGAAACACCTTTGATATAGCGGAAAAAGTTGAGCAAATCCACCACAGTTTGTTTCAGACCGCCCTCAATATGCTCGCAAAGGGCCAAACCATGGGGGAGAAACCATTTTATGTTTGCCAGTACTGTGGCAATACAGTCGAGGGTGAACCTCCCGAAGATGCCCCATTTGTAGGGTACCGACCTTCCATCAGCCCTGTTAAAGTTTAAGGCCTTTAGCTACAGAGTGCCCTAATTCGGGAGCAGCTTTAGTCAGATTCTCAACCACCCGCTGCCGGATTGCTTTATCAATGTGCATAAGGTCGGCGATGAGGTTATCTAACAGATGTTCCTGGTCCATCTTGCTGAGGGAACGATATCTTTCTCCAGCTTGTGCGAAGTCATTCGTTATGCTTATCTTCCTGCGAGTGACTTCTCCCTCAAGGCGGTATGCACGCGGCGTGCCCTCCTCAGGAGCCTCTCCAGGCATACCACCGCCGATGCTATTGGGATCGTAGTTGACCGGACCACTGAACTGGCCTATCTGCATGGCGGCGTCACGCTGGTTATTGTCTACCGGGACTATGGGACGGTTGACGGGAAGTTGCAGGTAGTTCGCTCCCAGCCGATGGCGCTGAGTATCGGCGTAGGAGAATGTCCGTCCTTGCAGCAGCTTGTCCGCCGAAAACTCAATTCCGGGAACAATACTGGCAGGGCAGAAAGCCGCTTGCTCCACTTCGGCGAAGAAGTTCTCTGGGTTACGGTTGAGCACCATTTTACCCACCGGCATCAGGGAAAACTTATCCTCAG
>CAZYNG010000042.1:0-7232 GCA_964648615.1 uncultured Dehalococcoidales bacterium
TTTTTGCCTCTTCAGCTGCTCCCCAAGCTACCTGGCTTATTTCTTCAGCTTTGCTTGTTGCTTCCTGAGACAGTTTCTTTGCCTCCTCAGCCGCTTCCTTGGCTGCTTGGCTTATCTTCTCAGCTCTAGTCATCGTTTCGTGAGACACCCTTTTTGCCTCTTCAGCCGCTCCCCAAGCTACCTGGCTTATTTCTTCAGCTTTGCTGATTGTTTTTTGCGACACTCTTGCTGTGGCCGTGGTAGTCTCCATGGCTGTTTTGCTTACCTTATCAGCTCTGCCTATGGCCTCTTGAAACACCCTCGATGCTGCTTCTGTAGCCTCCATAGCTGTTTTACTTACTTCGTCAGCCCTGCTTATCGCCTCCTCAAATGTCCTTTGCGATGCTCCTGTAGCCTCCATGGCTAGCTTAATTGATGCCTCGGTCTTGCTTATTGCTTCTTGCGATGCTTTTATTGATATTTCGGCCGCCTCTCTGGCTTCCTGAGTTATCTTTTCAGCTCTGGTTGCCGCTTTCTGGGATGTCTTGTTCGCTTTTTCAGCAATCTCTGTTGCTGCTCGACTTACTTCCTCAGTCCTACTTATCGCTTCTTGAGAGGCTTCTCTTGCCTTGTTAGCAGCTTCGATGGCTGCACGGCTTATTTCTTCAGCTCTGCTTATTCTTTCTTGGGATGCTTTTAGCAATGCTTTGGTATCATCCTTGGCTGATTTGGCTGATGTTTCAATCCTGCTTGCTGTTTCTTCAAGTGTCTTCGCTGATGCCTCGGCTTTGCTTATTGCTTCTTGGGCTGCCTTTATTGATTGTTGGACAACCTCCGTAGTTGCCTGACTAATTTTTTCAACTTTGCTTATAGCATCGTGAGAGGCTCTCTTTGCTTCCTTAACAGCCTCTATGGCTGTCTGGCTAATTTCCTCAGCTCTGCTTATGGCATCTTGGGAAGCTTTTGCAGATTGTTCTGCAAATCTCCTTGCTTCTTGACTAAGCTTGTCAGCTCGGGTTACTGCTTGCTCAAGTGTCTGAATATCAGGTTTCATATACTTTGATAATTTTGGGGAATCTCACCCCGGATTATGATTCTTTCGCCTCCCTGCAGTCGATGCATATTCGCACTCTATATCTATAATGGGCCATTGTGGATTCGAACCACAGACCCCGGTCTTATCAGGACCGTGCTCTAACCAACTGAGCTAATGGCCCCTTGCTAAATAAATATATCCTTCATGGCTACATAGTGTCAATTACTTATATCCTTGTATTAGTAATTTCTAGTATTATACAATTTAACTCTTTTACTAGTTGGCAGGTATATTGTTGAAGACTGGGAAGGAACACCATTATGGTAGTAGATTGGATTGAGGCAATTAAGGTTGCAGGATTGGGATTTGGCACTGTTTTTATCGTTTTAATTATCCTTTGGCTGGTGACTTCTGGCATGGGAATAATATCCCAAAGAACACAAAAGAAACAGGAGAATGAGCCAGAGAAATGAGATGATGCCAAGAGTCAAATTAGAGGATGAGCTATGTTTGGTATAGGGGAGAGCTTGGCTTCCTTCACTTACCAGCAGTTAATAATGCTCGTCATCGGCGGGTTACTCATTTACGCTGGCATAGCTAAGAAATGGGAGCCGCTGATTTTAGTACCCATTGGTTTTGGGATTATTATAGGCAATTTACCTTTAGGCTATGGGGTCATGGGATTCCAAATGCCCGACGGTACTATTGTGGATTATCTACCACCTCAGTGGGTGGAATTAATAGGGCAGGGTGGAGAGCCAATTGGATTTCTATCCCGTATTTTCCAGTATGGTTTTGGATGGGGGATTCTCCCCATTTGCATGTTTCTCGGATTAGGAGCCATGACCGACCTTGGTCCTCTTATTGCCAGACCTATCTATTTCTTACTAGGGGCGGCAGCCCAGTTAGGCGTCTATGCCACCTTGTTCATAGCTGTAGCATTAGGATTTACTCTTCCCGAGGCCTGTAGCATAGGAATCATAGGTGGTGCTGACGGTCCCACCACGGTTTATCTCACCCAGATGCTGGCCCCCCAGCTTATGGGGGTTACCGCTATAGCTGCTTATGTTTATATGGCTATGGTGCCATTAATCCAACCCCCGGTCATTAGAGCTATCACTACTAAAAAGGAACGAGCAATATACATGGCGCCGCAATTAAGGCAGGTTTCCACTCTCGAAAAGATAGCTTTCCCAATATGTACTACTGTCATCGTTGGACTTCTAGTCCCTTCAGCATTACCACTCATCGGGACATTCATGCTGGGTAATCTTCTTTCAGTCACTGGCGTTACTGATAGGTTGTCCAATTCAGCAGCTACCGGCTTCGTGGATATAGTAACTATTTTCCTTGGTTTCTGTGTAGGTGCCTATGTATCAGCTCAATCCTTCCTACAGACTGGTCCATTGTTAGTGTTTGCTATTGGCATACTTGGCTTTACCCTGGCTACTGCTGGAGGTGTGGTTTTTGCTAAATTGATGAATTTGGTACTTAAGACGAAGATAAACCCCATGATTGGGGCTGCTGGTGTTTCAGCCGTGCCCATGTCAGCCAGGGTTGTTCAGAAAATGGGGCAAAAAGCTAATCCTAGAAACTTCTTACTAATGCATGCTATGGGACCTAATGTAGCTGGTGTCATTGGCACGGCTACCGCTGCCGGGGTGTTTATAAGCTTATTTGGTTACTAATTTGCTTCTTTTCTTCCCACAAACGGGCTAAGGTTTGTCTGATGACAGCATAACTAAAACCACGATAACTGAGATAGCTGGATAGGCGTCGCTGGAAGTCCAGGTAATTTAACTCACCCAGGGTATGCATCCGACTGGAACCTAGCTTATAAGCATTGGCTTCATCATCTATGTCCTGAGTTACTTGTTCGATAACCTCCGGAGCTATCTTTTTATCCTTCAATTCCTTTACTATTAATCTTTTACTCCTGGGCTTGAAAGATAAACGATTACTCTTCCAAAACTGTGCGAAGGCAACATCGTCAATTAAATTTTGCTCCTTAAGTTTCGCAATTGCTTTCTCTACTACCTCGCTATCAAAACCGCGTCGTTTCAGGCATTGCCTTATCTCGGCTTCACTGCGGGGGCGGTAACTAAGATAGCGATAAGCTGAATCAAGGCAGCGCTGAAGAGGTTCATTGTTGCCTACCATATAAGCCTTTCTAGCTAGGCAAGCTCTCCATTAGAAGTTTCCGAGCTTCATTAAGTGGAAGTATTTAAAGAGGCATTTGCAGCTCTAATCTCGCGTTCCAGTTGTGAAGCAACCTCAGGATGTTGGGTCAGGTAGTCCTTGGCATTCTCCCTTCCTTGTCCCAATTTTGTCTCGCCATAATTGAAGAACGCACCAAGTTTCTTTATCATGCCTGATGCTACTCCGATGTCGAGTAACCCCCCCTCCTTGCTTATCCCATGGTTAAACATTATATCGAATTCAGCGTTGCGAAATGGGGGAGCTACCTTATTCTTAACCACTCTAGCTCTGACACGTGTGCCAATTATCTCTGTGCCTTGCTTAATGGCATCGCCTCTCCTCAAATCTATTCTCACCGAGCTGTAGAATTTCAATGCTCTTCCCCCCGGTGTTATCTCTGGGTTGCCAAAGATGATGCCTACTTTTTCACGTAATTGATTGATAAATACCACTGCTGTTTTGGATTTGCCGATAGCAGCCACTAATTTCCTTAACGCTTGAGACATCAAGCGGGCTTGCAAGCCAACATGGGCATCGCCCATCTCGCCTTCTATCTCTGCTCTAGGCACCAATGCGGCTACGCTATCAATAACTATTACATCTATGGCACCGCTTCTTACCAGAGTCTCGGTGATTTCCAGGGCTTCTTCCCCGGTATCAGGTTGAGAGATAAGCAAGTCATCAAGCTGCACACCGCAAGTGTTAGCGTATGTAGGGTCAAGTGCGTGCTCAGCATCTATATATGCAACAGTGCCACCAGCCTTTTGAGCTTCAGCAATTATATGCTGGGCAAGAGTGGTTTTACCGGAGCCTTCAGAACCAAAGATTTCGACAACACGTCCTTTAGGTATGCCCCCAATACCTAGAGCCAAATCGAGAGCTATCGCACCAGTTGAGACAATTTCCACAGGCACTCTTGTTGAAGCTTCACCTAATTTCATAATAGAGCCCTTGCCGAATTGCCTTTCAATTTGCTCGATGGCTAATTCTATGGTCTTTTCCCGCTCTGTTGACATTTTAGTGATATTATGACACGGGACATTATGCAACGCAATAACAAAGCCAAGGGGGTAGAATATGGTGTGGTTGATAAGGTAATATTGATGCAACGGAAGCATGGAAGAAAAATTAGATTTGAAATGGGATGACGACCATGTAGTGCCGCCGATAATACATCCCGACCTCGGGTTCTTATTTCAACAGACACCTCGCCTGATCATTCAGGAAGTAGCTGCTAAAGAAGGTGAATATATACTGGATGTAGGATGTGGTAGAGCTGTTGATGCCGCTGAGTTAGCGAACAATGGGGCTATAGCTATCGGTCTTGAGCCTTCTGGAGTAATGCTGGGCCGAGCTAAGGAGTACCTTGCTCAAGCTGATACGACAGTAGCTTTATTGCAGGGTATGGGAGAGATTCTACCATTCAAGTCATGCTTCTTCGATAAGGTTATGTGCAAAGGGGCACTGGACCATTTCATGTCACCAAGTAAAACCATGGAAGAAATTTCCAGAGTGCTTAAGCCTGAAGGGGAGATGATAATTGCCATAGCCAATTTCGAGAGTCTTGGTTTTCGTATAGGGAAAAAGGTTACTAGGTTAAAAGTGGTTTTTGGGGGGAAAGCTGAAGAGCAAATAACTCCCTGGGTTTTACCTGTTGACCATACATATAAGTTCGATTATCAATCACTCTACAATTTGGTGAAGGCCAACTTTCAAATAAAGAGCATTAAAGGAATATCTCTGTTATGGGGTGTGCCATGGTGGGGCAGCATTCTTTCCAAGCTTCCGAAGCCAATCTGCTATGGTATTCTGGGAGCCTTAGATAAGGCAGCTCGTTTGTTTCCTTCGTTAGCAGATATTATTGTAGTGAAGGGTGTCCCTTTTCCGAGTGTAAATGACAATGCTCTTGGGGATAATCAGGTTAAAGAAACCCTCTAGCCAGCGGCGAGCCCTGTGACTGTTGTCTATATCAAGCATCAGGAACTTATTATATAAGGAAGGGACCAAGGCATTTTCCCTTTTGATTCCGAAAAGGCAGCGAAGTATCCAGTAAAACGAATGTAGAGCGTGGTTGCCGCGGATAGCATAGATATTAAGTCCACTGGAGCGCAAGAGAGCAGCAATTTGTCGAGACTTATATTTCCTTATGTGCCCTCCTGGAAAACCGTAGTAATCCTTGGAAAGCATCCAGCAGATAGACTCGGCGAGATAATGTGGCACGCTGACTCCCATTGCACCATCACTATCCAATACTCTAATCAGCTCTCTGACTGCTTGTCGGTCTTGAGGTATATGCTCTAAAACTTCAGAGCAAATAATCCTATTGAAAGCACCATCCTTGAAGGGAAGACTCGTTATATCGGCTTGCAGTAGATGGCTATTACTGTTTACCTCACCTTTTTGCTTTAATAGAGCCAGAGTGTATTTATTTTTTTCGAGACTCTCCCAATCGGTATCGAAAGCGATAATGGTGGAGTGATTCCGCTTGGATGCTACCCAGGAGTGCCTTCCATTACCGCAACCTGCATCTAGCAGCCAATCACCATCTCTCAACCCCAACAAGTCAAGTCCTACAGTGACCATTGCGCTACAATAACTCCTGGTATACTTTCACAGTTTTGTTGGCTGCCTGCTCCCAGCTAAATTCTTGCTGTACCCTCTTCCTTCCTGCCTCGCCCAGCTTCTGTTGCAATTGTTTATCTTTGAGCAGACGCTTGATTGCTTCAGCCAAAGGTCCAGGTTCTCCTGGTGGGACAAGTATGCCAGCGTTCCCCACTACTTCAGGGAGAGCTCCACCGGAACTGGCTATTACCGGAACGCCACAAGCCATCGCTTCAGACGCAGGGAACCCAAAGCCTTCGTAGAGAGAAGGCACCACTGCTATTTCTGCCCTTGAATATTGTCTGGCTAGCTCGTCTTTAGTCAGTCGCCCGGTGAAACTAACTAACCCATCCACTCCGAATTTTTCCAACATACGCAAAGAATAGGAAGGTGGTGGTGGTTCTACTTCGTCCCCATATGGCAAACGCTGCCATGGGTCATCTACAATATTTAACCTTACTTTATCATCCGCTAATAACTGCAGCGCTTTCAGGAGGTAAATAACCCCTTTCTTTCTATCATCGGTATTCCCAACCATAATTAAGCCATTTCTATTGCTAGTTTCTTCCTCAATTGGTTGAAAGATATCGGTATCTGTACCGTTATAGACCACTCTCAATTTATCCGGATTTACCTTAAATGACCTCTCAATTTCCTTAGCCGAACTCTGGGATACTGTAATTACTCTGTCCAGGCGTCGAGCAACGAAAGCCTGCATATGGGTGAGAAGATAGAACATGTGGACTCCCCACTTACTTCGCAAGCCATCAGCTTGTTCTAAATCAGCCCGCTTATCTATGGTAAGTGGGTGGTGGATAGTAGCAATGACTGGTATCCCCAAATTTTTCATTAAGAGAAGCGCATAACCAAGCCCTTGATTGTCATGTATGATATCGAATTTCCGTGATTTACAAAGCTCTTTGACCTTGGCGTAAGCTCGTACACTGAATGCCAGTGGGTCACTAAATATGCCATATTTAGTGGTGAATAATTCACCAAAATCGGTCAGACTTCGACATTTGAGAAAGTTTTCCTTAAACGAGGTATCTCGATAATATATGCTGGAACTTTTGAGGTGGTGCAAGGTAATCCCTTCGCTTAGTTCGGGAAGTGGCCGGCTACTGATTACGTCCACTTCATGTCCCATGTGGTGTAATTCACGAGCTAGATAATAGATGTAGATACCTTGACCACCGCTGTAAGGATTCCCCCTATAAGTAAGAAGGCAAATCTTCATCTTCCTCATAACTATTAATAATAAAAATTAATATGATACGGTAGCTCGGTGATTTTAACATAGTTATGTGATAAAAAGTAGACCCTTGTATTCAATTTGCCAGATTTTATGCGTTCTGCCAGCTCGTGCGACGCTATCCCTTTACAGGTGTTACTTTTCAAACTATAATTGCCTCCGTAT
>CAZYNG010000043.1:0-7055 GCA_964648615.1 uncultured Dehalococcoidales bacterium
TCCTCATCACCCCAATAACCCTTCCCCAACTGATATACAATGTCTATGTGGGTGGGGATTTCTTCCGCCAGCTGCTGCGAATTGAAATCAAATGCTTGCCAAGTTACATGATTCTGTCTTAGTTTTAGCTCCAAGTGCTTCCCTTCATTGCCAAAATTATGACTTTCAACCACCTCTACCCCGCGGCTAAGAAAGGTAGGTTGAGGATTGCCCTCCCCAAAAGGGGTTAACTTCTGAATTAGATTCAATATCTCACCGTTAAGCGTCGATAATGGAATTTCAGCATCGATGGTTAACTCCGGCTGGATATCCATGTGAGAAAGCTGGCTTGTCCCCAAGTCCATAAGCTTCTTCTCCAGTTGAGCCAAATCCTCTCGCTTTACAGTGAACCCTGCAGCTAAGGGATGCCCTCCAAAAGTGACCAGTAGGTCACGACATTCCTCCAGGGCGAGCGAGACATTAAACTCAGCTATACTTCGGCAACTGCCACGACAGAACTCCTCACCAAGGTTGACTATAATAACTGGTTTGTTAAGTTCCCGCGCTAGCCTACTAGCAACAATCCCGATAACACCAACAGGATACCCCTCATCACCTTCAATAATCATCGGAAGTTTCGCTTTGAGCTGTATCCTCTTCTTCACTTTATCCAATACCTCCGCCGTCAACTGCTGCCTTTCCCTATTCCTTTTTTCCAATTCCGCAGCTAAACTATGCGCCTCATCCAATGATTGAGCGGTAAGCAAGTGATAACTAACCAAAGCACCCCCTGCCCTACCCGCAGCGTTAAGCCGAGGGCCTAAAGTCCATGAAATTTCCCCAGCATCAATCTTACCAATCTCCAATCCAGCCTGTTTAATCAACTCTTGAAGTCCCAACCGGCGAGTATTATTGAGAATCCTCAATCCTGTGCTCACCAGGTAGCGATTTTCACCAACAAGGGGAACCATATCAGCAACAGTGCCTAAAGCAACCAAATCTAGCAATCCACGAAGCTGCGCCTTTCTACTATCCCGGTAAAACAACGCTTGCAGCAGCTTAAAGGCAACACCTACAGCAGCTAAATTTGAAAAAGGATATCGAGAATCACTTCGCTTCGCATCAACTACAGCTGCTGCCGGAGGCAACACCTCAAATGGCAAATGGTGGTCAGTGATAACCACATCCATACCTAATTTCCCGGCTTCCTGTACTTCGTTGATGTCACTAACTCCACAGTCAACAGTGATGATCAGGCCAATCCCCTGACTACCAAGCTTTTCCATCGCCACCGCATTCAAACCATGTCCTTCATCAACACGGTCAGGAATGTAAGGGACAACCTCGCCACCAAGCCATGATAACCCTTCTGCCACGACAACTGTGGCCGTGATGCCATCGACATCGAAATCACCGTAGATAGCGATTTTTTCCCTTGAAAGCAAAGCCTTATAAATTCGGTCCACCGCTGGAGTCATATCAGGAAGTAAAAAGGGATCGCCTTCAAGACGATGGTCGATGGTCCAAAAGGATTCTACTTCATCAGTTTGCACACCACGATTATAGAGGAGCTGGGCAATCAATGGTGGAAGACTCGAAGCACGCAGATATGCCTGAGGTGCCGAAGGCAAGAGATGCCACCGAACTCTAGGGACCAACTTCATACTCAATCACCTGTATGAAAACCGTTAACTATACCACGATGCTAAAACCAAGGTAAATACTACTAATTTGACCGCCCGATCAAATAATAAATATAATCCTCTTATGCATAACAAAAGAACCTTAAAGGTAGCCTTGTATACATTGGGCTGCAAATTGAATCAAGCAGAAACTGAATCACTAATTGACCAATTCCACGAGGCTGGTTACCAACCGGTGTCACCAAACGATATAGCAGACATCTATATTGCTAACACTTGCACGGTCACTCAGCTTGCTGACCGCAAGTCGCGCCACTGGCTCAGGCTAGCAAAGCGGAGAAATCCCCAGGCTTTAACCATCGCTACCGGGTGCTATGCTCAAAGAGCTCCCCAGGAATTAATACCTATTGCTGACCTCATTTTGAGTAATGAGGAAAAGGAACACCTGATTGAGGGCATAAGGACCTTTTTATTCGAAGCTTGTCCTTCGCACGATTATGCTGGCTTAGCTTTTTGTTACTCTGGCGAAGAGAAGCGATTGAACAAACCCGCTCAGAACAAGTCCCACCAAGCAAGTTCCACCACAAACGGTATTTTTAGAGTTCGCTCCTTGGTAAAGATTCAGGACGGCTGCAATAGCCACTGTGCTTATTGCATCGTGCCTAAAGTGCGAACTCCCCAATTTTGCTTACCAGCCTCGGAAATAATCAGCACGATTCAGGGAAAAGTAGCCATCGGCTATAGAGAAATTATTCTCACCGGGACAAAAATCGGCTGCTATAAAGATGGCAACAGCAATCTTGCTACCTTGATAAAACACATCCTTAGTAACACAAGAATTGAGCGACTGCGCCTTTCTTCACTGCAACCTCAGGAACTCTCCCCAGATTTTCTAGCGCTATGGCAAGACAATACGTTATGTCCTCATTTTCATCTGGCTCTCCAAAGCGGTAGTGATACGATGCTTAAGAGAATGCGCCGCCATTATTCCCTAGACGCTTATGGAAAGATGACAGAGTTGATTAGGCAAGAAATACCCGCAGTGGCCATCACCACTGACATCATTGTCGGCTTCCCAGGGGAAAGCGATGAGGAATTTGAACAAAGCTACAATTTTTGCCAGCGAGCTGGCTTTGCTAACATCCATGTTTTCCCTTTCTCTGCTCGACCTGGAACTGAGGCAGCCAGAATGCCTGACCAGGTAAGCACCAAAGTAAAGAAGGAACGCACTCGAAGGATGCTGGATTTATCGCAAAGTTGTCGGCATAGCTTTCAACAGCAATTCTTAGGCCAAACCATGGCTGTCTTATGGGAAAAGGAAACGAACCCACAGAGTGGTATATATTCCGGGCTGACCGATAATTATATTAGAGTATTCACTCACAGCGAGAAACCATTGAGCAATGAAATAGCGGAAGTCAGGTTAAGCGGGTTTCACAACCAGGGAATGTGGGGAGACCTAATTGAAAATTCAAGTTAAGGTAAAGCCTGGCTCAAAAAACGAAGAAGTTACCCAGAAAGGCGACACCTTTATAGTCACAACTAAAGAGCCACCAAAGGAAGGCAGAGCCAACCGGCAGGTCATTAAGTTGCTAGCCAAACACTTTAAGGTGCCTCAAAATCAGGTCAAGCTCATAAGCGGCTTCAAACAACGGGACAAAGTCGTTGAGATTGTACAAAGATAAATTGCAACGAAAGGACAAGAGAACTCGTGAGGTTATGTTCCACTTTAGGTTTCGGATAGGTAGAAATTTTTTGTTATTTGGCTTATAATCATTATGATTAAATTGTGAACAACAGCCCAGCTAGATTTGAACTTCGGTGTAGAATTAACTTAGGAGGGAACTATAAATGGCTAAAAAGAAAAAGATACTTGTAGTAGATGACGAGTCAAATATAAGATTGCTGGTCAAGAACATGATTGGCAACCGCTATGATGTCATCGAAGCGGGCGACGGAGACCAGGCTGTAACCATAGCTCAAAAAGAGAAACCCGACTTGATTTTGCTGGATATCTTAATGCCCGGGCAGGATGGCTTTACAACCTGCAATCAACTCAAAGCCATGAAAGCTAGCAAGAATATCCCTGTGGTCATGGTCACTGCTCTCCAGCACAAATTGGATGAGAAGCTTGCTTTAAGCTTGAAGGCTGATGGATATATGAGAAAACCTTTCACTTCCGAAGACCTATTCGCCGCGATTGATACTGCGTTGTCTCCTAAACGCCAAAAGTAACCCCGTGAAATGTCAAAATAAAGGCAGTTTTTCTGCCATTGTTCTATGTGTATTTACCAAAGGCTGGATGTTATAGATTTTCCTCTGATTGTGTTGAGACCTTAGCTTCTGTCGCTACGGGCAAAGTGAAACAAAAGGTGCTGCCTTTACCTGGCACGCTTTCGACCCAGATGTTGCCCCCATGGTGGTCAATTATGGTTTTACAGATATATAGTCCTAGACCCATGCCATCATATTGCTCAGTACCTCGCCCAAAAGGCTTGAACAACTTGGCTTGGTCTTCCTTCGAAATACCAATTCCCGTATCAGATACCTGAATCAAGATATTTTTGTCTTTTCCTTCCGCAGTGATGCTAATCATTCCAACAGAGGTAAACCTTACAGCGTTACTTAACAAATTCGTTACGACTCGGCTCAATCGCTCTTTATCCCCATATATTGGTGGTAAGCCAGGGAGGATAGTCACCTTTAAGGATAACCCCTTTGCCACAACCTCTGGTTCCGCCTCGCCTATTGGCGGCTCCATAATACTTGAGACATCGTGCACTTTCATATGCCAGCGCAGTGTGCCTGCTTCCTCTCGAGATATGTCAAGAATATCATCAACTAGATGCCCTAAACGCCGAGATTCATTGCTTATGATTTCAAGGAAGTACTTTGATTCTGAATCTATCTTGGTCTTTTCACGCAGCATTTCCGAAAATCCTATGATCGAGGTGAGTGGATTGCGAAGGTCATGAGATATGCCGGCAAGAATCTGCTTCTTCTCTGCATTGAGCTCTTCAAGTCGCCTGATTAGCTGCTCCAGCCCCTTGTTTGTTTCCGCCAGCTCCTCAGTTTTGAATTTAACTTCATTGGACGCGAAGCTTCCCATGAATACCATCAAACCAACACAGGCGGTAAAGAAGGCCAAAGAAAAAATAGCTAGAGGAGGGCTGGGCTCAAGCATAACCACACCGGGAAATTGGCTTGCTTTAGGCAGGAGTGTTACTCCCGCGACAAACAAAGAAGCAATCCCGAGGAGACTCCAGCCTGCCAAAGACAAATTTAGAAATATGCTGACACTCAGCAGATGCACCACGAAAAGTATAACGAACGGACTATACAGATAGCCACTAAAGTAAACTATGGCCGTAATCCCGACCATATCAACAATTAAAGTGCTCAAACCTATCCAAATTATTCGCCTATAGTCCTCTGCTTTCTTATATGCTGCTGGCCTTAGAAGATAAAAGTAAAGAAAAGTATTAGCGGATATTCCCACTGCGGCTACGATGTGGAACGGAAGCATTGAGAAAGGAAGTATTCCCTGAGTATACCCAATCAAAGCAAAACCCCAAACGCCCATGATTAGCATGTAACGAATTCTAGCTGTCCAGAGAAGATTCCTGCGGAATCTCGGTGCAGATAGCTCAGCAAGAAATCTAGGTAAGCTCAGACTTGCCCTGTTTAGCATAACCAGATTATAAACAAATGAGGTTATTTCAGCAACTTGGTGCGTATCATCTATCTTAAGCAACCTTCGGATAAGTTGTTTCACATACAACACTTAACATCCCAAAAATAAACAAGAAAGAGAATAAATTTGTAAATAAACATAAAGAACCAGATTCCACTTGCCAATTTGTGATCTTTGGTATAGAATCAATTGTTCATTAATTTTGGTTTTGGGAGGTGGAATCCATGGAAAACATGATGTTCCCTAAATGTCAGAAGTGCGAAAAAGGAGACCTCGTACCGCTGTCTGATTTCGGTGGTCAGGGAGCGGCTGTTCACTACAAGGCTTGGGTATGCACCAATCCTGATTGCGGCTATAATCTAAAAATCAGGAATGGCGAAATATACTTAAACGAACCTATTCTCAGCGGAGCAATCCACAGCCGCCGCTCATAACAGACGGTATTCCAAAATCGACTGCACTTGAGCCGGTTAGTTGATTTGGTAATAGATTCCCTTTTCCCAAAGCGGTGTATCGGCTGCGGGAAAACGGGGGCGTTTCTATGCTCTGATTGTCAACAGAGCGTGCCAAAGCTATTGCCCCCGTTTTGTCCCAAGTGTGGCAAACCCCAGGTTAACAGTGTCCTATGCGCCGCATGCCGCCAAAGGCAAACTGCAATTGATGGGATTCGCTCACCTTTCCGCTTTGAAGGAGCAATGCGCCAGGCTATCCATCAGCTAAAATACCAGAACTTGAAGGCAATCTCTTCATCTTTAGCTGCGTTATTAGCTGATTATTTGCTACTCACCCCCCTGCCAGGCGAAGCTCTTGTTCCCGTACCTCTTCACCCACGGCGGTTGAGAGAGCGAGGTTATAACCAAGCAGCCCTCTTAGCTAAAGAGTTGGGTAAACTTATGAACCTGCCTGTCATTATGGATTGTCTTATTCGTGTCAAAGAAGCAAAACCTCAGGTAAGGACAACAACTGTGAAAGAGCGAAGGGAAAATGTGACCGGTGCTTTTGTATGTCGTGGTGATAAAATAAATGGTAAGCAAATCATTCTGATTGATGATGTGTGTACTTCGGGAGCAACGTTGGAAGCTTGTGCCACAGCTCTCAAAAATAATGGGGCTATTTCAATATGGGGATTAACCATGGTTATGGAAATTCTAGAATGAGGAGGAAATATGAAGCTACAAATTATCACTAAGAATGCAGAGCTTTCGGAATCAATGCTTGCATACGTCAACAAAAAAGCTACCAGATTAAATCGTTATCTTCCTATCATCAGTGAAGGGAGGTTAGAGATTTCTAGAGAAGATGCAAAGCTACCGACGGAGCGATTTATTGCTCAGCTCACCATTAATAGCAAGGGAACTCTAATTAGAGCTCAAGTAAGAGCCAGCGATGTTCCAACTGCTGTTGATAATGTCATCAACGCACTCGCACAGCGACTCAAACGATTCAAGGGCAAGCTGTATTATAAAGGGAGGGGAATCTCTGCAGCCCGCCAGGAAACAACACCTGACGTTGAACAACAACCTGTCACGAAGGTGGTAAAAACCAAACATTTTCTAGTCAAACCCATGTCCACAGAGGAAGCAATAACCCAGATGGAGCTCTTAGGACACGATTTCTTCCTGTTTATCAACTCAGATACCGATAAGCTTAGCCTACTATATCGCCGTAAAGATGGCGCTTATGGGTTGATAGAAACAGAGATGGGATAGCAAGGGCGCACTTTCGTGGCCTTTAAACCA
>CAZYNG010000044.1:0-6964 GCA_964648615.1 uncultured Dehalococcoidales bacterium
GGCTCAGGAAGTTAAATTGCCTGTTGACTAAAAAGTGATAGCAGGTTAATATCTCCAGTTGATGATGGAGATAAAGAGCATTTTAGTGCCTACAAATGGCGGTGGTGCTGATGAGGAGGTCATAAAGCTAGCTTGCAGTTTAGCCAGGAGGTCTAAAGCAAAAGTCTACACTGTTTATATTATTGAGGTAGAGCGAAGCCTCTCTCTGGATACCCAGGTCGATTCAGAGACCGAGAAGGCGGAGAAAATACTTACCCACGCTGAGGATGCTGCTTGTGATGCGGATTACGAAATAGAGACTGATCTGCTCCAAGCTCGAGATGCTGGGCCGGCCATTGTTAATGAGGCTGTGGAAAGAAAGATAGATTTAATAATAATGGCGACTACTTATAAGAAAGCACCTGGTATACCTGAGCTGGGCAAGGCTGTCTATTATGTGTTGAAAGAAGCTCCTTGCCGAGTCTTATTATTTCGAGACTCCATTTCTTGAAGTTAAACAGTGAACGTAATTATTATGGGCTGTGGACGTATAGGGGCTGAATTGGCTCATTTACTCGATGTGGAGGGGCACAAAGTAACCGTTATCGATGTAGATAATGCTAGTTTTGACGGATTACCGCCCGACTTCAGTGGCATGGCTTTTTTGGGAGACGCCACTGATGAGGAAATACTTAGGAAGGCAGGTATGGAACAAGCTGATGCTTTTGTAGCAGTGACCCGCGACGATGAACTGAATGCTATGGCAGCTCAAATTGCTAAACAGATATTCGATGTTCCCAGGGTATTGTGTCGAATCTATGACCCGCTGCGAGAGGACTTTTACAGTGGCCTGGGTGTTGAGGCTATTAGCCCCACGAAGGTATTTGTTCGCCTGTTAAAAGAAAGGCTGGAAGGGTAACCGGGGGAGATGTACGTTATAGTCGTCGGTGGTGGGGACGTGGGGCATTATCTGGGTAAACAATTGCTTGAGGCGGGGCATGAAGTATTGGTGATCGAGAAAGATGTCAGGAAATGTGAGCAACTGGAGGAGGAACTTGGTGACATATGCTTGCATGGTGACGCTTCAGAGATCGCCATTTTGAACAAGGGAGGGATAAGTAGAGCAGAGATGGTTATCGCCGTCACTGGTGAAGATGACAATAACCTGGCAGCGTGCCAGATAGCTAAAGAAAAGTTTAATGTTCCTAGAGTTATCGCTAGGATTAACGTTCCCAGGAATGAGAAGATATTTGCTAAATTAGGAATAGAATGCGTCGTAGACGCCGTGTACCTGGTTTCGGAGCACATTAAAGCCGAGACCATGCTCTTTCCTTTGATTCGCCTATTTACCATTAGAGACAAGGGATTGGAAATTGTGCTTGTGAGGGTGGGAAAGAATTCGGCAGCAGTGGGAAAGCCAATTGGGGAGCTATCATTGCCATTGGGCTCTGTCATATCCTTGGTCATTTGCCATGAAGTGGAATCTCAGATACCAACTGTGGACACTATCCTAAGGGAGGCTGATGAACTTATCTGCTTGGTTCCCACTGAGAATATAAGCTTGTTTGAAGCTATATTTAAGGGGAGTTAATCACGATGTCTGAGGTCGCGTTTCAGGGGGAAAGAGGCGCTTTTAGCGAAGATGCCGTGGTAAAGTTCTTCGGCGAGGATATCCCTCTTTTACCCTGTGCTCGACTTAGGGATGTTTTCCAGGTAGTGCTGGAAGATAGGGCTAACTTTGGGGTAGTACCAGTGGAGAATTCGCAAGCAGGCAGCATCAACGAAACCTATGACTTGCTTCTAGAATACCCCCTAAACATATTTGCTGAAATTATCCTCAGGATAAGCCACTGTTTAATGGCTTTACCTGGCGAAAGTCTAAGTAGCATAAAAACGATTTATTCGCATCCTCAAGCCCTGGCTCAGTGTGAACAATTTTTAAGAAAACTCGGGCTCAACATAATACCTGGCTACGACACTGCGGGCAGTGCCAAGATGATAAAAGAAAGGACATTGAAGGGGTGTGCTGCTGTGGCTAGCGAAAGGGCTGCTGATATTTATGGTTTACAGATTTTGGCTCCTGGAATAGAAGACAACAGGGATAACTATACTAAATTTTTCGCCATTTCCAAGCAAGAAGCCAGGCCAGGACAAAAAAACAAGACCTCTCTGGTCTTCGGTACCAAGAACATGCCTGGTGCGCTCTATTCTGCGTTGGGGATCCTTGCTACCAGAAATATAAACCTGACGAAGTTAGAATCAAGGCCAAGCAAAAACAAGCCTTGGGAATACATATTCTACGTTGATCTTGAAAGCGGGCTGGGTAGTAAGGTTTATCAGGAAGCGATGGGGGAACTAACCCGGGAAGCCACTTTTGTTAAGATACTGGGTTCTTATCCTCAGTGGGAACAACAATTAGGTTAAACTTGCCTTTAGCTTCCGATAAGTATCAGCCAACGCCTCTGAGATAACCCTGGTGTCACTCAATACCGGCATAAAATTAACATCGCCTTCCCACCGAGGCACTATATGAGTATGGAGATGCCCTTCGATACCAGCCCCGGCAACCCTGCCTAGATTTAGCCCAATATTGAAACCCGCTGGCTTCAATACCTCTGTTAGAAGTTCAATGCTTTTCTTGATAATGATGAAGTGCTCCTTTGCTTCATCGTCGGTCAAATTTTGAAGGTTTGCCACATGTCGGTAAGGTGAGACCATCACGTGCCCCGGGTTATATGGAAAGGCATTTAGCATCATGAAATTTTTCTGTCCCCGGTAAAGGATGAAATTCGCTTCATCATTATTCTCTTCGGGTTTTTGGCAAAGAAGGCAACCTTTCTCTCTAGCTCTTTGTATGTATTCTGTTCGCCAGGGTGCCCAAATTTGCTCCATTGCTGTAAAGGGATGTTACCCTGCCGGCAAATGAATTGCAATATTATCGCAAGAATAGTCTTGACATTTGAAAACAATGAGACATCATTGTATAACTTAAAATATGGGTAGTATAGAACTTGTTCCTTCACTTTCTCACTGCATCGAGACTGTGACAAAAGAAGCATACTGGAATCTGGTAAACAAGTATATGAGGGATGAACCAGAGGATAAAGAATGTACCAGGCAAATTGAGCTGCTTAAAGCATTCTTGGAAACGATGGATTTTAGAAAACTTCGCAGTGAAAGCGAGATGCATTTAGTTGAAGGAAGAAACGTCAAATTTATGGTTTATTGGCAGGATAATAAACCCAGTTACGATATGGTGATAAGCTAACTTTCCCCACGGATTAAAGCAATAGATTGAGCAGCTATTCCTTCCTCTCTCCCGATGAACCCCAAACCATTGGTGGTGGTGGTTTTTACCGTTATCTGGGATGGTTTGATATTCAAGGAATGGCTGATTTGTTTCCTCATTTCGGAGGTGAGAGGAGATAGTTTGGGACGTTGAGCAATGATGGTAACATCGATGTTGACTATCTTGAATGCCTTTTTACTTATTTGTTCAGCGATGTTGCTCAGCAGAGTTAAGCTGGAGATATTTTCATACTCTGGGTTTTCTGGCGGGAATTGGGTACCAATGTCGCCTAAATCAGCAGCACCGCACAAAGCATCAATTATGGCGTGGGCTACTACATCAGCGTCACTATGTCCAGATAAGCCTTTATCAAAAGGAATGTGAACTCCTCCCAGGATTAGCTTACGCTCTGGAACAAGGGGGTGGCAATCATAACCGATACCCACTCTCAACATCGCTAACAATGACCTCCGCTAAAGCTAGATCGGTAGGGGTAGTTATCTTTATATTATTATGTGTGCCGGGGAAAAGCTTTACCTTACAGCCAAGGCGCTCCACGGCAGCAGCATCATCAGTCACTTCCTCTGCGAGTTCTTCGTAGGCTTTTGTTATTATCTCAAATTTAAACATCTGTGGGGTTTGTGCTATCCATAGCTCGCTGCGCTGCAGGGTTTTTTCAATTGTTTCAGCGCCATTGGCAAGTTTAATCGTTTCGTTAACTGGCACCGCAGCTATAGCTGCTCCAGTTTCCCTCACCGCCTCCAATCCCTTTTGGATTAGATTCAGAGTTAGGAAAGGACGTGCTCCATCATGGATCATAACCCAGTCACAGCTTACTAGTTTATGCAGGCCTCGCTTTACGGAATCTTGACGTAATGGACCACCAGGGTATATATCAGTGACCTTAGTCCATTCTCTTTCTCTGGCTAATTTTTGTCCTAACTCTAGATCATCGCTTCTCAGCGCGATAACTATCTGGTCAATCAAGTGGCATTTTTGGCAGGTGTCTACTGACCAAGCTAACAAAGGTTTGTTTCCCAAGGTGGCAAAGATTTTATTGAGGTTACCCATTCTCTGGCTGTCGCCTGCAGCGGCTATGATGACTCCCAATTCGGGGGCTTTATTCACCATTGATTGTTTCCCTGTTGATTTTTCTGGTAAGCCCTAATCGGAGAGCTTGGCCTAGGGAGTTAGCTTCGAGCAGCTGAATATCGGCGTGGTTAAGCATGGGCTTCTGGGGGGGGTTGGGGAGGAGGCAAGTTTTGAAGCCTAGTCTAGCTGCTTCAGCGATTCGTCTTTCTACTTGTGGCACAGTTCTGAGTTCTCCATTTAGCCCTACTTCGCCGAGCACGATTGAGCCTGAAATTGGGACACGGTCGCTAAAGCTAGAAGCAATAGCTAAGGCAATTCCAAGGTCAACCGCTGGCTCATTGAGCCTTAATCCACCGGTGACGTTGACGATAACATCCTGGTTAAAAAGTCTTAGCCCAGCACGTTTGGTAAGCACAGCGATGATTAAAAGCAGGCGGTTAAAATCAACGCCGTTGGCGATACGTCTTGGCAGAGTAAAACTGGTTGCGGTGGTTAAAGCTTGTAGCTCCACGAGCAACGGGCGACTCCCTTCAAGGGTAGACACTACTACTGAGCCGACCGTGGCATCGGTATGCCTGGATAACAAAGCTTGAGATGGATTATCTACTTCCATTAACCCACTGTTACCCATTTCGAAAAGTCCAACCTCATTGGTGGAGCCGAAGCGATTTTTGATACCTCGCAGCATACGGTAGCTGCTGAAAGGCTCACCTTCGAAATAAAGCACTACATCGACTATGTGTTCCAACGTTCCAGGACCAGCGATAGAACCGTCCTTGGTTACATGACCAGCAAGCAATACAGGCACATTACTTTCCTTTGCCCACCTCATTATCCTCGATGTGCATTCACGCACCTGGGAGACACTACCAGGCATCCCCGAGATATCTTCCAGGTACATAGTTTGGATGGAGTCAATGACCACCAGTTTGGGTGAAATCTGTTCCAAGTGCTCCATGATAATAGCTATGTCGGCTTCAGACAGAAAGAAGAGCCCTTCACCATCTATGTTTAGCCGCTCAGCCCTGAGTTTAACTTGATTAACAGATTCCTCCCCGGAGATATAACCTGTAGGCCTTTTGCCCTTAGCTATCATTGCTGAAGCTTGAAGTAGTAGTGTCGATTTGCCTACTCCTGGTTCTCCGGCGATGAGCACTACAGAGCCGGGCACCAAACCACCTCCCAGAACGCGGTTTATCTCAGAGAAACCGACGCTGAGGCGGGAAAGCGTGCTCCTCTCCACTGTGGAGAGTTCCTGGGGTTTATTACCCTTAAGCGCAGGCCTACTGTAAACGGCACGATATGGACTGACTGCTGTTTCTACAAAGCTATTCCATGTGCCACAATCAGGGCAATGGCCCAACCATTTAGGACTTTCCTTGCCACACTGCTGACACACAAAAACGCTTTTGGATTTTAATTTGCCACGATTACTAGATTTCAAGTTAGTCGATTAATATGCTGTGAATATGAATTTATATATCCTTTATCATCTCAGAAAGTCCAAGCTGTTGCAATTTTCCCTTCGTTGGCTTACCCGTCTTTATATCCCATCCCCTCTCTTTGTAATGTCCTTGCATTAAGGTTTCCATATCTGGCTTTTTGCCCTGTGATGTTCCCTCTGACAGCGGTGTGATGGCTATCTTTGGCAGCTTATCATCCTCCTTGGTGATACCAAGCTTGATATTAATCATACGTTTTACATTGAAACTTCGCTCTCCTGCCATCATAAGGGAATCAGGATTGAAATCCCATCCGGTAACTGCGTTTAATAATCCTGCTATATGTCCAGGCGATATTATGGTTGAAAAAATACACAATGGGAGTGAGTTGAACAGGTCCCTCAAATTCTGGTATCTGGCTACCATAGCACCCTTATCCTCAGATGATTCAAATCTATCTCCAGGTATAACCCCGGCATCAAGGACACCCCGCCCCATATCAACCATATAATAATCTCCCTTCGTGTGGCAGGCGCCTCGAGGTGATGTGGCGTAATCCACGGCGTCTCCGAAAAACGCTCTGGGGTCATGCATTGGGATTTCCAACCCCTTTACATGTGCGGCTTCGTCTCTGGAAACACCGAATTTCTCCGCTATTCTTTTCACCCCTTCAGCCAAGATGTCTCCGGCTCCTTCCCTTTTGGCGATTTTTTCAACAAGGCCGACAATAGCTTTGCTGTCTCCCCACTTCATTTCTATTTCGGTCTTATCTTTCGTGAGCACACCTTTCTCATACAAGTACATTGCGAATGCTATTGAGACTCCTGTCGATATTGTATCAATCCCATAGTCGTTGCATAGGTGATTTGCGTGAATGATTGAATCAAGATCAAAATTCATGCAGCATGGGCCGAGTGCAGTAGCGGTCTGATATTCAGGGCCATCCACCTTATCTATTCCATGTTTACCGTATTCTGTCAATCTTCCACAGCCTACGGGGCAGCCAGAACATGCGATTGAAGTCACAGTATATTTCTGTTTCAGCGCCTTCGCGTCTATTTCCTCAACAGGAAAGACAGATTTAGAAAAATACTTCGCCGGGGCATTTGATAGATACATCGCCATGTCGAGATACCCTATCGTCCCGAACTCCCTGAACATT
>CAZYNG010000045.1:0-2446 GCA_964648615.1 uncultured Dehalococcoidales bacterium
AAGCTCCTTGCAAATCTGGGGTAACTCGAGTTCATCAATAGTTGGAACTGTGGATGGTATCCGGCGGAAGGCGATGCTCATTGTCCTTCTTTGATTTAATACGCTGACTCGAAATCCAGCTAACCCAGGAATACTATAGGCTAAATCTAACTCCAGTTTTTGGTCAAAAGCCTTCCGTTGACTTTCAACAGTAATATGCTCAAAAGCCTCTTTAATATCTGTGTGTGTAACTGGCGGCAAATCTTCCTGCGGTATGAGCACACCATCGATACGCAGCACCGGTGGGCTTGGAACCCTCAGATGTAAATCTGAGGCATCATTTTCTACCATTAAGCTAAGAAGTTCATCTATTTGCATGCTAATGCCTCCATAGCTGCAACAACCCTCAACTCCCTTCCGGGACTGGTTCCTCTAACTGCAGTAAGAACGTCCCGGTAAACCCAACGTAGTTTCTCCACTGACATCTTAGTTCTTTGCCTAGCTGAAGGCCTGCAACTCTGGCTACCAGCCATTTTTGTTATTTTCACCTCAGTCCTATATTACCATATATATTATATATATTATATATATTATTATTTCAACAAGGAAGCATCTCCATAAGGGCAGTATGCCAAGATTTATGCTCCGATAAATCCGAAGATAAAGGCGCAGACAATGCCAAAGCCTACCAACCATTTTCTACTTAACGGGTTTGAAATTCCGATGCCGCTGAGGGTTATTCAGCCTGATAGGCCCAGGTGAATCGCTTCTTATATCTTTCCATTATGGCTATGGTCCTGGTGCCAAACAGTCCCAGGAAGATAGCGTTCCCCACAGCGTGGGAAACATCAAACCAGAAGCTGCTGAGCTCGGCGAAGAGCAGAGTGCTAAGCGTCAGAGGGCCAGCAAAGTAGAGCCAGAAATAGACATTCATTATAAGTCCAAAGATAAAGGCAGAGATAACGCCAAAGCTTACCAGCCATTTTCCAGTTAACGGGATTGCTTCGCGGAAGCTTCCCTGAGTGCTGCGAGATTGCTCCGCTGTCTCTTCGCTACACTCAGGGCTCTGGCTCACCGCAATGACATACTCTGGAGTGGAACGACGCATGAATCGCCCCAGATAGCCAGCACCACACCCTATCAACCCCCAGGCAAGCATCTGGTATAGCGTCCAGGGACCCTGCCCTAGAAAGAAATTGGAGATGAGCGGCGTCATCGCTCCCACCATAAAGCCAGATACAGGACCAAAGACATATCCAGAGCAAATTATCAGGAAGGTGCATGGCTGAAAGCTGGGAATGGCACCAAAAGGAATTCTCAACACCGCCGACATAGTGGCTAACATGGAAATCAAAGCTATCTCTTTGGAGCTCTGGGTAACTGATTCAAAACTGAAGAAAAAGGCCAGTATGACCAGGATAGCAAGCAGGGTTGCCATTAACGCCCAGTTCACCAGGGCATTTAACGAAGGCATTAACACAAAGCAAATAGAAAGACCCACGCCAAGAAATATCATTAATGCCAGAGGGAAATATCTTTTATTCATGTTAATGCCTCAATCATCTCGTCAGCAGTTAATATATTGTCAGGGACACCATAACTTTTAAGAGCCTGTGCCAGGCGGTTTATCTGGGGCGAGAATAACAACGCCCGTGATAACACTTCCCGCTTGGGACCGTCCACCACGATTTTTCCCTCGCTGAGCAATACTACTCTGTCGCTAAACTCAGCCGCTATCTCCACATCCTGAGTCACCAGAATTACTGCTCTGCCCTCCCTCCGATATTGGTCCAGAAATTTCATTAACTCAGCCTTTAGCCGGTACTCCATCCCCCTGGTAGGCTCATCAAGGATAATTACCTGGGGCTGAGCTACCAGGATAGAAGCCAAAGCCACTCTTTGTTTCTCTCCACCACTCAAGAAGCGAGGATATTGGTATCTATATTGCATCAAATCAAATCTCTCCAGCGTTTGATCAATCAATGATTCCGCTTCTTCACCCTTGACTTCCAGGTTATTCAAGGTGAAAGCAAGCTCCTCTTCCACCGTGTCGCAAAATAAATGGTCGTTGGGATTTTGAAAAACATAGCCCACTTTTCTAGATAACTCAGCCACAGTCGCTTCCTTAGTATTGATGTCATCAAGAATAACATCGCCCTTTGTCGGTTTAAGCAAGCCGTTGAAGTGCTTGACCAACGTGGTCTTCCCTGAGGCATTCCGTCCCATAATGGCGACAAATTCCCCGGGGCACACCTTCAAATTTATGTCCTTTACGGCAACGAAGCCATCAGGATAGGCATGCCACAACTTCTTCACCTCAATTAGAGGCTTAAGATGAGATTGCTTCGTTTCACTCGCAATGACAGATTCTTTATTGTCACCCTGAGCGATAGCGAAGGGTCTCGGGATTGCCACGCCTTCGGCTCGCAATGACAATGAGGGATGCTCGGAATGCCGAGAGGCGAAG
>CAZYNG010000045.1:2546-6830 GCA_964648615.1 uncultured Dehalococcoidales bacterium
CACAATAACCCTGTCGGAGTGCGCCACCACCCTATCCAATCTGTGTTCCACCAATATCACCGTGATGCCCAGCTCATCATTTAGCCGCTCTACTACATTAAGGACATCTTCAGCACCTTTGGGGTCTAATTCCGAGGTAGGCTCATCCAATACCAGGATATCAGGGTAAAGCGCCAGCACAGAGGCTATCGCCACTCTCTGCTTCTCCCCACCGGAAAGTTCACTTGTTGCTCGATGGCGTAAGCTGGCAATACCCACTGTATCCAGTGCCTCTTCCACTCTCCTGGCGATCACCTCCTTGGCAAAAGCGAGATTTTCCAACCCAAAGGCAAGTTCGCTATCCACATCCATAGCCACCAACTGGTTTTCGGGGTCTTGAAATACCATCCCCACCATGGTAGCCAGTTCCTTGGTGGAATGCTTGGTTACATCAAGACCATTAACCTCCACCTTGCCGGTTATCTTCCCACCGTAAAAATGGGGTATTAGCCCGTTCAGACAACGACACAGGCTCGACTTTCCCCCTCCAGAGGGACCGGTAAGTAATACAAATTCACCATCCTCGATTTCAAGGTTGATGTCGCGAAGAGACGGCTTATCACTACCACTATAGTAAAAGGTCAGATTCCTTATGCTAATCAAGAGGCACCTTCCTTTTTAGTAAAGCCAGAATAGGCATAGCGTTAACCAGAAGTAGTAAAACAAATAACATAGCCCATTCTGAAGCAGTAAGGCTGACAGCCCCGACAACGGGATAATACTGGTATCCTCCTTGCCCTGAACAGTGCAAGAATACCCCAAAGGCAACAGAGGAAAAAACGAAGGATAAAATAGTTATGTCAACTTTACCTAGTTTCAACTCCTTATAAAAAGTCCTCTTTCCCCCTGAGCCAAACGCCCTTGCCTCCATTGCTTCAGCCACCTGGACAGCACGATCCAGGGAGTTAGATAACAGTGGAATAGCGATAGAGGCATAGCTTTTGACTCTTTGGATACGCCCTCCCCTATCGAGCTCCAGGCCCCTGCTCTTCTTAGCATCAGCGATACACTGAGCATCATCCATCAAAGCAGGAACAAATTTAGTGGATAAGCTTGTCACCATAACCGATTTATAAGGTAATTTCGCCTTCACCATAGCCAACATAAGGTCATCAGGATGAATGGCAAACATAAGCACAGTGAAAGCGGAGATTATCGCCAGCAATCTCAAGCTATTCCCCACCCCCCAGAGTATCCCTTCCAGGGTTATTCGAGGGGCACCGGCTATGGGAATGGCAACGGGGAATTGGTACAGGACGTGAGAACCTTGATTGCTTACCAATGCATTGATGACTATGATTAATAAGCATAAAAAGAAGGCGAACTTCATCACCGAAAGCCATTCTTTCCATACCCTGGCTGCCAAAATTACCGGTAATGTAGATAAAGAGAGTAGAAGAAGATAAACGGGATTATCGAACAGCAGAGCAAGGACAAAAACAGCGGCAATCCAGGCTAACTTACACCACGGATTAAGCCTGTGGATGACCGTGCCTTTGTCACTATATTTGTAGCTTACCATTCATGGAAGTCCCAATGCACTACATCACCATCATGGAGTATGTAGGCAGCAGCTCCGACATTTGGTGATACCTCATTAACATAATAGAACCAATCTTTATTTGTTCCTGGATACTGAGAGCGGACGTCGTTTATCGCCTGCACAAACCCTCCTCCATACTTCGTTTCCACGGTAGCCACCTGCTGTAATGCATCCATAGCAGTTGAGCCATCATCCAGTGTCACCAATTTATCCAGCATTAGCGTGCTGTTGCCCTGGGTAACGATTACCCTTACTTCAATTTGCCCTGATGGCGTTGACTGGCAGCCGCTTAACGGAATGGCAAGCAGGCAAGCAACAATAACCGCAATTACAACAAGTTTTAAGAGATTGTCTCGCTTTGCTCCCAATAACATAATGTCAATAAGCTCTACTTCTTCTCCGGACTAAAAATGCTGCTAAAGCTGCAAGCAAAGCAACCATGCCAATCGCCACATACAACGGCCAGCTAGCGATATGAAGGTGAACGGGCACCTTGATCCCCGCTCCCATACCAAGCTGTGGAGATGGATTTGTGGCAGCTACATAGATGTAAGCAGCATGGTCACCAACCGAAAGCAAGGGAGGAGAGACGGTTATCTGCACTTCTTTAACCTCATTCGGAGTTAAGGTAAATTCGTTCGGTGTGATGTCGAACCAATTTTTATACTTTTCCTCTGCGTAGACCCTATATTCCGCCTCGCTATCTCCAGTGTTGATCACATAGAGAGTTTCATTGGCTGAACTCCCAGGGTAAGCATTGAATTCTAGCTCCCTCGGAGCAATTCCCACCCCTGCTGCTAACAGTGAAACAGGAAACAAAAGCATGACGGCAATCACCAGACAAAAAGCAGTGAGCAGCCATCTGCCTTGCATGCTAACTTGCTTCCTCTGCCCAGAAGATCAGAGTCCCTGCCTTTTGCCCCACACCAGCATAGTTTAGGGGCACAACTAATTTAGCCTGCATTTCCTCCCAATCGTTAACATCGACTATGGTATCAAATAATTCCCAGAAGCTATCATCCAACTTTAGCCCGGTGACAAACAAACCTTGCGCCTGATCGGTTACCTGAGCTGTAACCTTGATTGGCATACCCCCCTTGTTTTCAATACTCAGAGTATGAGCATCACTGGTATGCCCCGGTACTAAATTGCCAAAATCAATGCTCAGGGGCGAAATTTTGATAGAGATTGCCGGTACTACGTTGGCATTCAGGCTAATCTGAGCCTGTGTACCTTCTCCTGTTCCTACCTTGACTAAAACCTTGTCACTTCTTATATAGCCACTCTTTTCAGCAAAGACTCTAAAGCTCCCGTCTCTACTTATAGAAATATCTACCGTCCCGTCAGGACTGGTAACATAGTCTTCATCAGCATGAACAGTAGCATTGGCACAAGGTAACCAATTGTGGGTGGTATCATTATAGGCATTTACTGTGACAGCGAATTCTTCGCCCACATCCACCTCTGTTTTATTTAGCGCTATTTTCAACGGAGTTTCGCTAAAGGTGGTGCTGGAATAGAAGAGTATCTCATAGTGTGGAGGGGCAGGTGTGCTAGTTACATTCAATACAAAGCTATTTGCCCCGACCTCAGCAGGGTAATCATCCACCCTATACTGCCACCAAGAACCATTTGTCCAATCCCCCTCTCCACTTATGGACCAAATGCATAGACCCAGTCCTTCGTAATAATGCACCGTGTAAGTAAAGTTACCAATTTGAGAAGCTTCATCCAGAGCTCCTAAGGCAGTGGGATCAGACAGATAATGCGGGTTGCCTTCATCATCTGTAATAGTTGATTCAGAAACTGTTACATTCCCACTCCAGATAGTGCTGGATTGTCCTTCAACTCTAACATAAACTGAACCGGGTTCTTGAGGCTGAAGAACCTCGACAGGGTATGGCTTGCCTAAAAGAGCTGGTATGGCATAAGCAGTAATCCAGGGAGAAGGGTTGCCTTGCCAATCAGGAAAGGAGCCATCGGGGTTCTGAAAGCCAAGTAAGTCATCGATAGGGGTATTATTATTCTTTGTCCAGTAACTGCTCGTCGGGTTCTGTCCCGCAGCTACAATGGCGTCAATTGCCCAGGAATCGGTGGACGGGTTAGTTGCTCCCCAGGAAAGAAAGCCGCCATTATCCGCCTGCTGGGATTTAATATAATTTAGGCCATTTGTGATAGCATTCGAGCCTGAGCTTTCCCCGGCAGCAATCAAAGCCATCACAGCGCAGGCAGTATCATCGACATCGCTATCTTGCCCTACACCCCAACTCCAGCCGTCATCATCGTTCTGATTACTCTTAATAAAAGCCACTGAATTAGCGATAATCTCCGAGCTTGCGCTTTCACCAGCGGAGATAAGCCCCATCACACCCCAGAAATCGTCATTGAGCAGGGATGTGTCACCAATCTGACCGCTGTTGTATTGCCCTTTCAACAGATTTACAAAGTCTCTGCCACCAAAGCTCGTTGGGTCTTCATCGGCAGCAACTATAGCTAGAGTCATCCTGGCATAATCGGCAACCGAAGTGGCATCCCCCGCATTAGCAGCGAGATAATCGACAATAGAATCACCTCCCGCTTTCCAATCATGCAGGTCTTCTCCGGCAGCAGCTATTGCCATACTCGCCCACGCTGAAGTACCAAAACCTCCGATATCACCTTGAATTGTCTGGTTGTTACGCAAGTAATCTAAAGCACTGGCT
>CAZYNG010000046.1:0-6750 GCA_964648615.1 uncultured Dehalococcoidales bacterium
CTTGCCGAAGAAGAATCTGACCTGCTCGAGATACGCTTCAATAACATCCTCGATGCAGGTAAAGGTTTCAGGGTCAGGCGTTCGCGCACCGTATTGCTCGCCTGTCTGTGGATTAACGCCCCGGTGCAGGGCCCACCACAGACATTTCGGAAGTACAAAATAACCTGATGCACGCCTTGCATTATTGTTTTTCCCGGGAATATCAAGGTACACACAACCCATCACGTTATAATTTCTAGCGTCCTTCAGGGGTGTGCCCCATTTATTTATCAGGGGAACCATTACCTCGTCGTTAAATAGGGAAGGGTAACCGCAGCCGGTTCTTATGACATCCGTGGCTGCTGAAAGCAGTTCCTTGGGAGTATTTTTGTGCACCCTTAGAGCAATGGTCGGCTGAAGGATGTGAAGCTTCCTGGCAGCCTCAAGCACGATATAAGTCACTTCATTTGTGACATCATTACCGAGTGCATCCTGGCCACCCAGAGTGATTCCTTGGAGCTGTTGAACACCACCATAAATACCGGTGATCATTGGTGAATACCACATCCCTGACTCCTCAAACTTCAACAAAAGATGCTCCATCAGCTCAAGTGCCTCTTCCCTGGTAATTCTGCCCTCGGCAAGATCCTTGTGATAGTAGGGACCAAACAGGATATCAAACCTGGCGCCGCATCCGAGGCTCACAAGCTCGATCTGTCTGGTGATCAGGTTGATAAACCAGAAGGACTGCAGAGCTTCGTAGTAAGTAGTTGCTGGCTCAGCAGGTACTCGGCGGCAGACTTCCGCAATCTGCTCAAGCTGTCTTTTCCTTGCTTCATCCTTTTCACTTTCGGCCATCTCTTTTGCCTTTTCAGCATACCTTCGGGCAAAATCGATGGTTGCATCCAAGGTGATAATAACAGCATCTAAAAATTCACACTGCTCAAGATAGTCATCGGGAACCATTTCTATCACATTCTTTAATTTTTCTTCGGCTTCCTTCTTTATTCCGTTGATCCCTTTTGTTAACAGTTTTTCATAGTTAGGAACCCCCAGTTCGTCCCAGTGGGACCAGAGGAATGTTCCTTCAAACTTGAAGTATTTTTCCAGGTCTCCCTTAAAGGCATTCTTGCGCAGGTCACTCAGGGTCTTGCCTTTCCAGTATTCAATAATCTTCTCCATCTCGGCGCGCCCTTCATCATCCAAAATGTTTCTGGCATCATCCGAGTTCATGGCCCGCCAGGGAGATTTCCAGTTTATCTCTATGGGGTAATAAAGATCATTTGGTGTTGACCCGGAATGGCCAACAATACGGGAGTTCGGGACAATAAAGATACTCATATTCCTCAGGATATGCGAAAGCGCCTTCGCACGCCGCAGGACCATCGGTTCGCCTTCCGTGGCCTTGTATGATTCGGTCAAAAGGCGGTTCCTTTCCACATTCAGTTTTACTCCACTTCGGTACATCCCTCGGGTGTTCTCATCTTTCTGATACCCCTGCCGGACATTTCTAGACAACTTGATCGAGACACTCTGCCTGAGCATTTGAAGATCGTCGCTAACATCCGGCCGCGACGTCTCAGCGCTTTTTTCAGTTAGTACTCTACGCATTCTTATCCTCCTTTAAGAACTCTTGGAGTTTTTCTACCTCCCGATTTCAACCTTCAACCCGTATGATTCTATTGTCTTTCTAGCCCTTTCCACAATCGTCTTGTCAGGAGGCTTGGTTCCCGGCATCAGATAGACCCGGCCCAGGTCCGGATATTTGGATGACCCCAGCTCGTGGTACGGCAGCACCGACACCTTTTCCGCGCCTATATCTGATGCGAATTCAGCAACTTTTTTAATGTTTACTTCCGAATCATTATACCCTGGGATAAGCGGCATCCTAATCCATATCCTCTTCCTTTTAGCAATCCTTTTAGCATTTTCAAGGATAAGCTCATTCCCGACACCTGTGCCTTTCTTATGCATCCCTGTGTCCGTATGCTTGATATCCTGAAGCACAAGGTCAACATACTCAAGGACGCTCTCTATGTTCTGCCACGGTGCGTTGCCAGTAGTATCTAAGGTGGTGTGAATCCCCTTTTCCTGGCATTTTTTTAACAGCTCTCTGACAAATTCTGGCTGAACAAGTGGTTCACCACCCGATACTGTCATTCCCCCGTTTGAATTTTCGTAGAATGTCCGGTCACTCTCTACCTTTTTCATTACTTCTTCAACGGTCATGTAATCCCCGATACATTCGATAGCCTTTGCCGGGCATACACCGGCACATTCAAGGCAGTTGTTGCACTTGACCCAATTTATCTCCCTGCGTCCGTCCGTAAAGGCGATCGCCTCAATCGGGCAGGCCTCCGCGCATTTTCCGCATCCGATGCATCTCACGTTATGTGTCATGATCTCTTGCTTGCCGTTTATTGATTCCGGATTACTGCACCACTTGCAGGCGAGGGAACATCCCTTCATAAAGACGGTCGTTCTGATTCCAGGACCGTCGTGAATGGAGAATCTCTGGATATTAAATATCAACCCTTTATTATTCTTTCCGGAGCCTTTTGAACTCATGCCGTTAATCTCCTAATGACTACTTACCCCGCAAAGGCCTGCTCAGTCCTTTCAATTATATGGTCCTGGAGCCCCTTGGAAAGATCTACAAAATAGGCGCTGTACCCGGCAACCCTTACAATCAGGCTGCGGTGCTTCTCAGGGTGCTCCTGGGCATCAAGGAGCATATCCTTGCCCACCACGTTAAACTGGATATGAGGGATTCCAAAATCGGCCCATGACTTGATATAGTTGTAAAAGGTCTCCCTGTTTTCCCCTTCCAGAAAGTGGGGAAGAAACTTCTGGTTCAGCAGATGATTATAGGTCTGGAGTGTATCTATCTTCGAGCAGGATTTTAGGACAGCTGTCGGCCCGTCGGCATCCATTCCGAGCATTGGTGAAATGGACCCGTCAGCAAACCCGTCTCCATCTTTTCTTCCGTCCGGTGTGGCTGGGGTGTCGAGAGAGAGGCCATAGCTGGCGGAAACTGCACTTCCATCCAGGTGAAAACCGGAGCCATATGTATCTGAGAACTGTTCGACCACCTCTTCTGTCCGGTGATGTACATCATTGGCGAGCATGTCTACATAATCATCGTCATTCCCAAACTTGGGTGCTGCCAGCATTATCTGGCGCAACTCCTCGTGCCCTTCCCAGTTTTTGTCCAGGATTTCGATCAACTGCTTCATGGTTACTCTTTTTTCATCAAACACTACCTTCTTTATGGCTGCCATCGAATCAGCCACGTTGATCAACCCCACGGATATTGAAAAACTCTCGACACGCCCCTGATATCGCCACTTTCTCATATCCTGCCCGCGCTCAATACAGCCATCGGTCAATGCAGATTCGAAGGGGCGCGGATAGCGTTCGGCATATATGGCTCTTGTGACATTTTCCACCTTGACCTGTTTATCCATGAAAAATCTAACTTGCTCAATGTAGGCGTCCATCACATCATCAATTGATTCAAAGCTGGCTGGAGCCTTCGTACGCGCTCCGTACTGGTCTCCGTTTTTGGGATTGACTCCCTGGTGAAGTGTCCACCATAGACACTTGGGCAGGGAAAAGTAGGTTGCATTCCGGCGCAGGATATTCTTGCCGGGAACATCAAGGTAAACACATCCACTTATGCTGTAATTTCTTGCATCTTCGAGAGGGCAATTCCATTTCATCATCAGAGGAATAAGTGCCTTGTCATTCTGAAGGGATGGATACCCGATACCTGTCTTGATAACATCGATCGCCTTGAGGATAAGTTCCTTAGGAGTGCCGTCATGAACTCTTAACACAATGCTCGGCTGCAGGGTTGGCAGCTCCAGGACAGAATCGAGGATCATGTAGCTTGTCTCTCCGGTAACATCCCTTCCCTCGGAGTCAACACCGCCGATGACAAGAGACTGGAGGACCTGGACCCCTCCGTAAACCTGTGTAGTGGTCGGGGAGTACATCTGGCCGAGTTCCTCAAGGTGGATGCGGGTATGTTTAATTAGCTCAATCGCTTCCTCCCTGGTGATTTTACCCGCGGCAATATCCTTCTGGAAAAAGGGTTCCATGGTCATGTCAAACCGGAGGCCGCATCCAAGGGTGATAAATTCAATCTGATGCCCGATAATGTGTACAAAAATGAAGGACTGGAGAGCTTCCTGGAAGGTAGATGCCGGGTTTGCAGGGACTTTTCTGCAGATACGGGCAATCTCCTCAAGCTCCCTTTTTCTCTCCCTGTCCTTCTCTTCTTTTGCCAGCTCCTCTGCCTTTACAGCGTATCTTTCAGCCCATTTTATTGATGCTTTCAGGGCAATGATCACTGCCTCCAGAAAATCTTTCTGCTGAATATAATCAGTGGGAAGCCTTATTCGTAACTGCTTAAGCTTTTCTTCCGCTTCTGTGATAATCCCGTTAAGGCCGATGGTGATCGCTTTGCCATAGTTCGGCACGCCCTGGTCCGACCATTGCGACCACAGCATGGTACCTTCATACTTCCAGTATTTTTCAAGATCCGGGGAACCGGCAAACGCCCTTTTCCTTATATCACTTACCGCCTTTCCATCCCAATACTCGACAAGCCTGTCGAGTTTCTTTCTGCCCTCGTCATCAATCAGAGCCTTTCCCTCACCATGGAGCAGCCTGTGCACCGACTTCCAGTTCTGCTCAATCGGCCAGAAGACTGCATCCGGCGATGATGCATAATTTCCTACTATTTTCTCCCAGTCGCGGATATATATGGTCATATTAAGGAGTATATGTTCAAGTGCCTTGGCCTGCCGAATCACGGCCGGTTCACCTTCGGTCATTTTGTAGGACTCGGTCAGCAGGCTATTCCTCTCCAGGCAAACCTTTACGCCCGACCGATAGATCTCCCGCCCCTCCTCAAGCTCTTGGCCCCTGCGAATGTTACGCACCGCCTTAATACTGATCTTTTCGTTCAAGTGTTCAACCTTTTTGAATTTGGTTACTGCCATTGTATTTCCTCTCTTTAAGGCATTTATGATAGTTTCCCATAAGTTAAATTTGGGGTTTACCGCCAGATATTGCATCTGAAAGAAGCATAGCAACCTCTTTAATTTCCGCCATCTTGTCAAAATTTCGATCATGACCTATTACAAACCAGCGGAGTGCCATATGGCTAAATGCTCCTAAGAACATATTTCTGAAAACCTTGATGTTGATATTCTGTGCATTTCCTTCATTGATAAGTTCCTGTATCAGTTTTTCAAGTTCGACCACGTAGTTATACTGGCTCTTGTATGCGCGTGACTGATAAAAACGGCGGTTAAACTGAAGCATGGTTAAAAAGACTACCGTAAAATTCGGATCATCCAGATACTGCTGAAAATGGGTCTGCATGAAAAGCCACAGCTTTTTGGGGAGGTTGTTACCGCTGAAGGTCTGTTCAAGTTGTTCCACGTGTTCTCTGAAACGTTCTTCCGCAATGGAAAGTAGAACATCCTCCTTGTTTTCGAAATACTCGTAAACTGTTCCGTCTGCCACACCAGCCTGGCGGGCGATCTCCGCAATGGTCGCCTTAGCATAGCCTTTCTCGGAAAATGTCTGAACTGCTGCTTGAAGAATACGCTGCCTTTTATCCGCAGGCTGGTTTTCGGTTCGATATTTGCGCAATAGCATCTGATCGAGAAGCTGCATAATATCTTCCAGGTCTGAAACGGCATTGGGCTTTTCTCCAGTTGCAAAATATTGGATTGCCTCATAGTCCATGAGACCAAAAATGATGTCCCGAACCAGCGGTACGTTCATGTCCGACCTGAAAAGTTTCTCCCTGACACCTTCGTCAAGAATCGATGAAAGAATTCCAGCATACTTTCGAACCAGCTTGTAGGCGCCAGATTTATAAAAATTCCGGTTGTTTCTACAGTCAAACAACACTAGACTCATAAATTCTCTGTTTATATCGCTGTATCGCAGGTGGGCCCAGACGAGTTTACGTAATTTGTTATGGGCGCCGCTGATCCCCTGCAGGTGTTCGTCAAGGAAAAGGAGGTATCTGGTCATATGCTCCTCAGCAACAGAGAACAGCAAACTCTCCTTTCCCTTAAAATGCAGATAAATAGTTGGTTCTGTGGCGCCTGCTTCTTGGGCTATCTCGTTCAACCTGGAGCCCTCGAATCCTTTCTGAGCCATCCCTCTGGAAGCAGCGTTCAAAATATTCTGCCTGGTTAGCACCGTAGCCCGTTTGTTTTCGCTCATTTTGCCCCTAACATTAGTCTCATTCAGTTTTAATCTTGGCGTCCATTAGATTATCTGTGAACCGTTTTCCGTTAAAATTATCATTTGTTGGGAATGCCATTTTGCCCCAACTTTAGTCTCATTCAGTTTTAATGCTAGCATTACATAGAATTAGCTGTCAAGTTTTTTGTGTTAAAATTAGCATTTATTGAAAATACTACACTAATAAAGAATATTATCGACTGTATCGACCGTGCAATGGTTTAATTTATATAGTTAGATAGATCTATCTTATATACAGGCAAGTTATTGAAGCCAGCTAAAGTTTAGATGGTGGTGTTATCTACATTTGAAGTCAAATGGAATTGGGTACATCTGGTAGCGAAAGCCGCTTATGTGGTAAAATTTCATTTTGACGAAATTGTCTTCGGCGACTTTCTTTTATCTGTGTCATGCTAACCCAGGAGGGCTAGCGGTGCACAGCGCAAGGAGGAGAATATGAAAGTGCTAGCGTTTAACTGCAGTCCCAGGATGGACAAC
>CAZYNG010000047.1:0-6604 GCA_964648615.1 uncultured Dehalococcoidales bacterium
GCCATATTTGTTAAGGGTGCCAGGGAGCACAACCTCAAGGACATAGAAGTTGTCATTCCCAGGAATAAGCTGGTGGTCATTACCGGTGTTTCCGGGAGTGGTAAGAGCTCGTTAGCCTTTGACACCATCTACGCCGAGGGACAACGTCGCTACGTGGAGTCCCTTTCCGCTTACGCCCGACAGTTTTTGGGGCAAATGGAGAAGCCTGACGTTGATTATATTGAAGGGCTTAGCCCGGCTATTTCCATTGACCAGAAGGGACCGGCGCACAATCCACGTTCCATTGTGGGCACCGTTACTGAAATCTACGATTATCTACGGCTTCTCTTTGCCCGCATCGGGCATCCTCACTGTCCACAATGTGGACGGGAAATTTCACGCCAGACGGTGCAGCAGATTGTAGATTCGGTAAACAGGATACCTGAGGGCAGCAGAATTATGATACTTGCGCCGCTGGTCAGGGACCGTAAGGGTGAGCACCAGGGGATATTGCGGGATTTACAGAAAGCGGGCTTTGTCCGTGTCAGGGTCGATGGCGAAATTCATGACCTTTCCGAGGAGTTCCAGCTCGATAAGTATAAAAAGCATTCCATTGAGGTAGTGGTTGACCGATTACAGGTAGGTGGAACGGAGAATGCCACTCGTCTGGCCGATTCCATTGAGACGGCGGTGAAGCTTGGCCTGGGCATAGTGCTAATCTCCATTATCGATGGGGAGGAATTGCTTTTCTCGGAGCATTTCGCCTGTGCCTATTGCAACATCAGCCTGGGGGAAATTGCCCCACGAACTTTTAGCTTCAATAGTCCCCACGGTGCCTGTCCTGCCTGCACTGGACTGGGCTGTAACCTGGAAATTGACCCCAGCTTTGTCATTCCTGATAAAGGGCTGAGCCTGGCAGAAGGCGCTATCCAGCCATGGAGCCGAAATGGGCAAATAAGCACCTGGTATGGCAGCATCCTGGAGACTCTGGCTCGGCGCCACGGCTTTTCACTGCAGACGCCGGTTAACAATCTAACTCCAGCTCAGCTCCAGTTAATACTTTATGGTGATGGCGGCGAAACTGTTCCCGCAGTTTATGAAGACCACTATGGTCATTTCCGACATTATTACACCACCTTTGAAGGCGTTATACCTCATCTGGAGCGTCGCTACAAAGAGACTGAATCCGATAGGGTTAAAGCAGCTATTGAGAGGTACATGTCATCTACCCCTTGCCCGGCATGCCATGGAAAGAGGTTGAAGCCGGAATCGTTAGCGGTCACCGTCATAGGGAACGACATCATGGATGTCACCGCCATGTTTGTTACACAGGCGCTGGAATGGGTGGACAGACTGCCGGACGAGATTACCCCGCGAGAGCTTACCATAGCCCGTCAAATCATCAAGGAGATTCATGCCCGGTTAAATTTCCTCATTGATATCGGTCTGGGCTATTTAACTCTGGACAGAGCTTCATCGACGCTGAGTGGCGGTGAGGCGCAAAGAATTCGCCTGGCCACACAGATTGGCAGTGGATTAACCGGCGTTCTCTATATCTGCGATGAGCCTACAGTAGGGTTGCATCTTGCCGACGGCTCTCGCTTGATAACAACGCTGAAGCGTCTCAGGGACCTGGGCAATACCGTGATTATTGTGGAACATGATGAGGCGATGATGAGAGCTGCCGACCACATCATTGATATGGGACCTGGAGCGGGGAGGCAGGGAGGGGAAGTCGTTGCTACAGGACAGCTCAGCGATATTATGAGCTGTCCTGAATCGATAACGGGGCAATATTTAAGCAAGGTAAAGGAAATCCCCATGCCCCAGCGCAGGCGTCCTGGTTCAGGGAAGGAGCTGGTGATTAAGGGAGCCAGACAGAATAACTTGAAAAGCATTGATGTCCATATTCCTCTGGGCGAGTTTGTTTGCATCACTGGCGTTTCGGGAAGCGGTAAGAGCACTCTCATTGATGCGGTGTTATATAAGAAGCTGGCACAGCTGTTTTACCGTGCTAAAGACAGACCGGGCAGTTGTGATGCCATTCTTGGCATTGAGCATATTGATAAAGTGATTAACATTGACCAGTCACCAATAGGACGCACGCCGCGAAGTAATCCGGCTACCTATACCGGGACATTTACTCCTGTTCGCGAACTATTTGCCTCTGTTCCTGAAGCAAGGGTGCGTGGTTATCCACCAGGGCGGTTTTCGTTCAACGTAAAAGGGGGGAGATGTGAAGCCTGTCAGGGGGCAGGCTATGTGAGAATTGAGATGCAGTTCCTTCCCGATGTCTCCGTCCCCTGCGAAGTATGCAAGGGGAAACGATATAACCGTGAGGCACTGGAGATTAAATTCAAGGGAAAGAACATTGCCGAAATTCTGGAGATGACCGTGGACGAAGCTCTGGAGTTTTTTGACCACTTCCCCCAGATTAAGCGGAAGTTGGAAACCCTCAGGGATGTGGGTCTGGGGTATATTTGTCTGGGGCAGCCAGCCCCTACTCTTTCCGGTGGTGAGGCACAGCGGGTGAAGTTGGCTACTGAGCTCTCTCGCCGCTCCACGGGCAAGACACTCTATATTCTTGATGAGCCAACTACAGGGCTTTCCTTCCCCGATGTTGCCGCTCTTCTTCAAGTGCTGCAGCGGTTGGTTGATTATGGCAACACGGTCATTATTATTGAGCACCACCTGGATGTAATCAAAAACACCGACTGGGTTATTGACCTCGGTCCCGGAGCTGGTGATAAAGGAGGCTATATTGTAGCTACCGGCACGCCAGAGGAAATAGCCAAGATAGGGGACTCCTTTACTGGAAATTATCTTCGTGGTATATTACCACAGGGATATCACCGTGAGCAGGCTAGGGCAACCTCAGTCAAGCTATGAATAGAAAAGAGATTCTGGATTCGGTCAGAGCTAATATTCAGGATGAGAACACTGTGAAACATATGCTTGCTACTGAAGCGATCATGAGAGCCATGGCAAAAAAGCTGGGTGGGGATGAGGAGGAGTGGGGACTTACTGGATTGCTGCACGATATAGATATGGAACTGGTTGAAGGCGACATGAATACTCACGGTAAGCTGGGGGCGGATATTGCTAACGAGTTGGGTGCTACGGTGGAAATGACTCATGCTATATTGTGCCATAATGAAGCTCATGGCATTCCCAGGAAAACGAAGCTTGATAAGGCGCTCTTCTGTGTTGATCCTCTCACCGGGCTCATCACTGCCTCCGCTTTAGTTCGTCCTGATAAGTTGGCTGGACTGACCACTAAATCAGTAATGAAACATTTCCACCAGCCAAGATTTGCTGCCGGAGCTAACCGAGAACAAATCGCCTTATGTCAGGAACTCGGGCTTGAACTCGAGGAATTCATCACTCTGGGCATTGAGGCAATGAACGATATCTCCTCAGAGCTGGGATTGTAATAGCGCTGTATAAGATATCGTCCTCCTGGCTATCATCATCGTGTTTGACTCGTCCCGCCAACACTTTATATACTTTCCTGAACTTGCTGCGGGGGTCACAGCTTCGGATGGACTTCGAAGCTACCGGACAAAGTAATTATTGAAAGGGAAAGTGATGTTTACAGAAGAGACTTTAGGGCATGTCCGTAAGGGTAGAAAAGAGTGGGATAAAGAAGTACAAAAGACCTTCAGGCAAAAACCTGAAAGGAAAGAGAGGTTCTCCACAGTTTCTGACCTGGAGATAAAGAGGATTTATACTCCGGAAGACATTAAAGACCTGGATTTTGCTAGAGACATTGGCTATCCCGGCATGTTTCCGTTTACCAGGGGATGCCAACCCACAATGTATCGAGGTAGAGAATGGACAATGCGCATGTTCTCGGGTCTGGGAAGTGCCGAGGATACTAATAAGAGGTGGCATCTGTTACTGAAAGAAGGTGAAACAGGGCTGAGCACTGCCTTCGACTTTCCTACTTTGATGGGATATGATACCGATTCGCCCCGAGCTCTAGGCGAGTGTGGGAAGTGTGGTGTGGCAATTGATACGCTGCGGGATTTGCAGATTTTGACCGACAGGATTCCCCTTGATAGTGTTACCACCTCCATGACTATCAATCCCCCGGCGTCCATACTCTGGGCGATGTATCTAGTTGTGGCCGAAAAATGTGGGGTGAGCTGGGATAAGATTGGAGGGACAATTCAAAACGATATGCTAAAAGAATTCATTGCCCAGAAGACGTTCATGCTCCCGCCTGAGCCATCGGTTAAGCTGATAAGTGATACTATTGAATTTGGTACTAAATATGTTCCCACGTGGAATACCGTGAGCATCAGTGGTTACCATATTCGGGAGGCCGGGTCTACTGCTGTTCAGGAATTGGCCTTCACTTTGGCTGACGGTATAGCGTATGTGCAGGATGTTATTGAAAGGAAGAAGCTGGATGTCGACTCTTTCGCACCGCGTCTGTCATTTTTCTTCAATTCTCACCTTGATTTCTTTGAGGAGATTGCTAAGTTCAGGGCAGCTAGAAGGATGTGGGCTAAGATTATGAGGGACAGATTCAAAGCCAAAGACCCTCGCTCCTGGTGGATGAGATTTCATACTCAGACTGCAGGTTGCTCGTTGACTGCACAACAGCCCTATAATAATGTCGTTAGGACAGCAACTGAGGCACTAGCGGCAGTTCTAGGAGGGACACAGTCTCTGCATACCAATTCTCTGGATGAGACGCTAGCTTTGCCATCTGAGTCTGCTGCCATGATCGCTTTGCGGACCCAACAGATCATCTGTGATGAGATAGGGGTCACTGACACTATAGATCCGCTGGCTGGCTCCTATTTTGTGGAGTCTCTGACTAACCAGATAGAGGAGGAAGCTTGGGAGTACATTAATAAAATAGATGATCTGGGAGGCATGATTACTGCTATTGATAAAGGATTTCCTCAGATGGAGATTGCTGAGGCTGCCTATCATTACCAGCGGCAGATAGACAAAGGTGAGAAGGTTCTAGTGGGCGTGAATAGGCACGTTGTTGAGGAGGAGGCTCCTCTTGAAATACTGAAAATAAGTGATGAACTTGGGAAAGAGCAGATTGGCAGATTGAACGAGGTAAAAAGGACGAGAGATAACAGGAGTGTGATTCGAAAGTTGAATGACCTTCGCGCTGCCTCCAAGACCGATAAGAACTTGATGCCTTATGTGATAGAGGTAGTAAGGGAATATGGTACTGAGCAGGAAATTTGTGATGTGTGGAGGGAGGTTTTTGGGGAATATCGAGACCCAGGATTCTATTAGCAGGAGGACACAGTTAGTTTCGTTTAGGGAAAATGAACTTCAGGAAAAAGCTAAGAATTCTGGTTGCCAAACCTGGACTTGATGGGCATGACCGGGGGGCAAGGATTATAGCTCGAGCTTATAGTGATGCTGGATTTGAGGTTGTATATACCGGTTTGCATCAGACGCCAGAACAGATTGTTGCTGCAGCTCTACAGGAAGACGTTGATTTAATCGGGCTAAGTTGCCTTTCCGGAGCTCACATGACTTTGTTCAAACGGGTGCTCGAGCTACTAAAGAAGGATGGAGCGGAGGAGATAACGGTTGTTGGCGGCGGCATTATTCCCGAAGAAGATATTCCCGCGCTTAAAGAGGCAGGCGTCAAAGAAATATTCTTGCCAGGCACATCTCTTGACACGATATTGGATTGGACGAGAAGTAACGTGAAGCCACGTGCGTGAAAAGCTACCGGGGTTGTTTGCGGAGTCGTCTTACAAGTATCACCGGGAAATAGAATATGTGCACATGCTTCCCGGGACAATAAGCGGCAAAATTAAACGCGGTGAGTTGAGGAAAATGGAGCTCCAAAGAAGGCACCAATGATAGGAGTCGAAGCAAGCAGGGTTTCATGGAAAAATCGGGAATTGTATATCTTGCTTTAGTTCCTTTGGTTGCCCCTGAGACAGGTGTTATAACTGAAGTAGCCGCCATTATCGGGAAAGAGCCTTATGGAACAAGACTTCTCCTTGCCGGGAAGGTACCTAAGATAGTTGCCCATTACGAGGGCAAGCAGACTGCGGAATCCGTCGCCCAGAGACTAAGGGACCTGGGGCTTGTGCCGATTCTGTGCACCGAGTCAGAGCTTTGCCGCTCTTCGGAAGGTTTTATCCCACATACTCTGGAAGTGGGACAGGGATATGTCCTGTTCTACGACCGGGGTGGGCAAAAACGGGAGATGAAGTCCAGGGGTGTCTTCTTGATTATCAAGGGCAGGGAGGAGACTTATGTGACTAAAGAAAAAACTGAAACCACCAGGAAGTTTAGCCTGGCCAGGACTGCTTTAACCGGCGGAATACCTATGTGGCGCACCGAAAAGAAACAAGTCAAGGAAAGCTCCGCAGTCACTAAATATTTTGCCAGACTCTACACCCGGAAATCATCAGAGCCTGCGGTGGAGATAATCCACAATCAGGCGGATTACTCATTCTTAAAGGGTGAAATGGCTTCTTCCTCACTGGCGAACTTTAACATCGTAGTTACCAAGCTGCAGCAAGCATTCCCCAAGGCGATTTTTGATGACAGTTTGATGCGAGCTTCAATAAAGCAAGCTCATGGCCCCAGCGGTGCTGAGGATACCGAAATCAACTGCAAGCTACTC
>CAZYNG010000048.1:0-2735 GCA_964648615.1 uncultured Dehalococcoidales bacterium
CTGACACTTACATAGTGATAGCTCTTTCATCAGGACTTCGCTATCAATAACTAACTTGGCTAACCTATCGTCCGTGATTTCATAGTAAACCCTTTGATCCTCCAAGCGTGAGAATAAATGTTGAACCTTTTTGAATTGGCGAATCCTATGAGTGTTATTCCGTATTCATCGGCTTCTTTTACCGCTAAGTCTGTGGGTGCGGCGATGCTTATTACTATTGGTATTCCGCAAAAAATCACCTTTCTTATTGTTGAGACTGTCTGCCGACAGGAAGCGACTAAAAAGCCATTCGATAAATCAATCCTGTTTCTGATTGCCAGACCAATGGCTTTGTCCATGGCGCAATGCCTGCTCGTGTCCTCTACAAAAATCTCTCTTCCATCTCCGCAAATTCCAATAACGTGTGTACATCCAGTTTTTTTAAATAAGAAACCATGTTGATTAAGCATTTCCACCGAGCTAAAAACTTCCTTGCGGGTTAAATTTTTGTGGGATTGGCACTGTTGAGGATTACTTATTGACCTTTTCCCAAGCGAAAGGTCGACCTTAAATTCATTATCGGCGATTTTCGTGATAGTGGAGGAAGAGGCATCAATTCCCCTTGATTTCAAATTACCAAGTATCATCTCCTCTAAATTGGTTGGGAGACAGTGGAATTCGTGAACCTCTCTGTCTATCCTGACGACAACCGTTTCTTCATGGATGACCTCATCCCTTTTTTTCTCTTCACCGTCTCTGGAAATCGCAAGGATTTCTATTTCCGAACTTCTTTTTTCCATGATTTATGGAAATCCTTTATATCATTTATTATGCTGGTGGGATTGCTTTTCAGCCTGAAAATTCTGCGAATTTTTGGGAAACCCATTTCGCCTGCAGCTCGCAGTGGTAACGCTGGTATTATCTCAGTATACCTTTTACGATGACGTCAACTGCCTCTTCCTCATTCAGCCCTCTGGCCATCAATGTTTGCATCTGCTTCTTGTCTATACTACCGATAGCAGCTTCATGAGTAACCTTCGCTTGCTTGTCATTCACATATACAAGTGGTATTGCCCTTGCTATCACTCCGTCTCCATTCACAATTTCGAGGCAGTCAACATGACCTCTGGCAAAGGGGGCATTGCCATATGTTTCACCCCTGACCATTGCCTTGGCATTGTCATTTAACACCAGACGACTTTTTGCCAGCCCTCTGGCTCCTTGGCCGTTCAAATGGATTTTCTCTACTATACTTATATCGTCTTCCTCTTTGCCAAAGACCTTTACCATAAGCTCGTTTATGCTTTTCTCATCACCAAAAATCTCGAAATCGTAATCTAACACGCCAACACGGCCCTGGATTAGGCTGAAGGTACTCTCCCAGACCCCTTTCCTGCCTACCTCGATTTTTGCCTTTGGAATCACCTTGACCCCACCTGATTCCCCATGATAGTGAGTTTCGTGATAGCTGAATTTGGCGTTATCCCCGATTTTTATATCGGCATCCATCTTGTGTATCACATCGACAGCATTGGGGAAAATACAATGGGCAATGACATTCACCTCGCTGTTATCCTGCGCCTCCACTCTCAACATAATCTCCTGCAATCCTTCCTTGGGCAAAACGCCAAAGCATAAGTGTACGGGGTATTTGATTTTTGCCCCTTCTTCCACTAAAAAGTAAATATTAACCCCGCTTTCAGTCTCTTCTGTCTCTACCTTTATCCCATCGGCTTCCTTAACGCTAAGGACTTTGTTTTTATGGATAACAAGATTGCCCACCTCCTTGCTTTTTAAGGCATCCAGGTTCCCACCTGCCCTGCCATAGGCTTCAATCATCGCTTCATATTCCTTGACAACAAGCATCTATTAAACTCCTTTGTAATTCGGTTCACCGATATGAGGACATGTTTGGCAATTATTCCTGAACCAGTGGCACATTTCCTGTGGTGGCCCAGAATTGATTATCTTCCCGGCGCATATTATCGACACTTCCTCGGATACACTTACCGCTCCCTCGTTATGGGTAATCAAGAGCACCGCAGAACCTCGTTTACCCATTTCAACTATCCCGTTCATGATATGAGGTAATGAAACTACATCTATGCCGGAGTCGGGCTCATCTAAAATAGCCACTTTCGGCTTCATCGCCAGGACTGAGGCAAGCTCCACCCTTTTTCGCTCACCCCCGCTCAGGCTCCCATCAACTGCTCTGTTTAGATATTCCCCGGGGGGAAGTCCCACTGTCCATAGATACTTTTCGGCTTCGCTTAAGCTTAAATTCCTGTCTAAGCTCAGATACTCTCTTATGCTTAGCCCTTCAAACCTTGCCGGTTCTTGCCACGCCAGGGTTATTCCCATTTTTGCTCTCTGTGAGATTGTGCATCGGGTAATATCTTGTTCCTCAAATATTATGCTCCCCTCATCGGGGTAACTTATTCCCATTATTAAGTTGGCCAAGCTTGTCTTTCCTGCTCCGTTCATTCCCAATAAGCCGTGTATCTTTCCCTCTTTCACTTCCAAGTTTAGCTCGTTGATTACGGGCTTGCCATTTAGGGTTAATTTAAGATGCTTTATTCCCAACATATTCTCTTCCGTCTAGATACTACTTCAGTGATTCCTTTATCCATGCTAGATATTCCTCACTACCGGCAATTATAGGTAGGGCAATAATCTCGGGCACTTGATAAGAATGTAGCTCTTTTATTCGCTTTATGACCTCTTCTACCTTGCGTGTCTCCATCTTAATTATCAGC
>CAZYNG010000048.1:2835-6432 GCA_964648615.1 uncultured Dehalococcoidales bacterium
CTATACATTTACAGTCAGAATCCTGTACAAGTAGCACAGCTTGTGGCAGAGCATGTGCTGCAGGGGGAACTTCCGCCGAGCGGTGTAGAGGTGCCTTCGGTGCTTTTTGAAGAGCAAGTAAAACGGGACAAAGTCCTCTTAGCGCCGTTGTGACAATGGGGGCAGGAAGCAATTTCATTTGACTGGCTTAAGGGCCGTAGCAATTCAAACTTAACGTTACACTGCGGGCAAAAATATTCATAGATGGGCATTTTAGCCTCAGATTTTACACAGCAACTACTTCTTTGACCTCGGGCACCTGTTCTTTAAGCACACGCTCAATTCCATGCTGTAATGTCATGGTTGCCATGGGGCAGCCTGCGCAAGCTCCTTTCAGCCTTAACTTGACTATACCATCATCTACATCCACTAACTCGACATCACCACCATCGGCCTGTAAAGCAGGTCTTATTTGTTTCAGGGCTGCTTCTACCTTCTCTCGCATATTTCACCTCCTATATATTGTTTGTCCTTTTCCTCTCCTGCTGTTCCTTTCATTTCGCACTTGAGCTGTTGAATTAGCATCCCTCCCATTGCTCCATTGGTTTTCGTCATCTTTCGGCTGTTTCAAGTCCCACTTTTGCCTTTGCCGCTCAAGTAAATCCTGCAAGGTTGTGGATTCCAGAACTCCGTATGTTGCTTTGTGTATCTCATCCCAGAGGTCGCGGATGGCGCAAAAGTCTGAGCGAGGATATGCTTTGGGATTGTTGACGCATTCTACTGGAGCAATCTGGCCTTCAAGAAGTTGAATCACCTCACTTAGCTTGATCTCCTCAGGATGCTTGAGTAATGAGACACCGCCTCGGGGTCCACGGACGCTCTTTACTATCGCTCTTGCTATGAGAGGGGCGACCAGATGCTCGAGGTATAGCAGTGAAATTTCCTGTCTTCGGGCAATGTCTTTCAATGGAACTGAGCCCTCACCCTGGTGAAGGGCTAAATCCAAAAGAAACCTGGTTCCATAACACGCTTTGGCAGAAAGCCTCATCACTATCACCTATATTGTTGACTGAACTGGTCAACATTTAGTTGACAATAGTATGGAATATGGGAAGGAAGTTGTCAAGTGAATGTGCTCGTTCTTTCGAGGGTGGCGTCATCTGACTATCTAAACGTGAGCAACTGTTGTCTAGGGACAAAGCGCGATGCTACAATTGTGGTGCTTTTGATGTATCAAGATGAAACTGGATCGTAAGCAAGTTGAGCACGTAGCCTGGTTAGCTCGCCTTGGTTTAGCTGAGGCTGAAATTGAGAAATTTACCGTTGAGCTATCCAATATTTTGGAGAACTTTGAAATACTTAATCAGGTGGATACAACTGATGTGTCACCGGCGACTCATGCAGTCCCACTACAAAGCGTTTTCAGGGAAGACCAGAGTTCTCCTTCATATCCTCAAAGCGATATCCTTACTAATGCTCCTAGGGAAGAGGAAAACTGCTTTAAGGTAAAGCCGGTTTTGGAGTAGGTGTTTTCTAAATATAATGATTAGCGCTGTAGCTATAGTCTGTGGATATCTGCTTGGTTCTATCCCCTCGGGTTACATTGCTGCTCGGCTGAAGAAGGGAATAGACATTCGCGATGTAGGGACCAGGGTTATAGGAGCCCTGAATGTCTATTATGAAGTAGGTCATGCCGCTGGAGTATTGGTTTTGCTGGCTGACATTGGCAAAGGAGTAGCGGCGGTTCTTTTAGCTCGCTGGCTGGGTGTTGATTTAATATTTCAGCTTCTTGCCGGGTTAGCTGCTGTGTTAGGTCACATTTTCCCCGTTTTTCTCAAGTTCCGTGGCGGTAGGGGAGGGGCTACGAGCATAGGCGTCCTTCTTTGTTTGCTACCGGAGGCAATTCCCTTTTGGCTTGCTATATGCGGCGTAGTGTTGCTTATTACCAGGAACCTCACTGTCTGCTACAGTATGGGGTTTGTTTGTTTTCCAGTTGTGGCCGGATTGATTTATGGTAGCGTCGCCCTGGTGGTTTTCTCCGTGGGGTTACCAATATTCCTGGGGATAAGGTTTATCCCCAGGCTCAAGGAGATGCATTCGGTAACTGGCGGCAGTTGGCGTAGAGTCGTCTTCCGCAGTAGCATTAACGAAAGGTTTTGACTTTATTGTGAACAAGCTCTGTCAACTAACCATCCACCAGGCACACGAACTCCTTAAACGGAGGGAAATTTCCTCGGTGGAACTCACCAAAGCTACACTGGAGCGTATTGCCGGGATAGAAGATAAAATTCATGCCTATGTGACTATTACTGAAGACATAGCTTTAAAGCAAGCTGAGGAAGCGGATGATTGTATACGGAGCGGCAATATTACGCCGTTAACTGGTGTGCCTGTGTTAATCAAGGATGTTATCTGCACTAAAGGGATACGAACTACCTGTTCTTCAAAGATGCTGGAAAACTTCATTCCGCCTTACGATGCCACCGTGATGAAGAAACTGAAGGCGCAAAAGACGGTCATATTGGGCAAGGGGAACATGGATGAGTTTGCCATGGGTTCTTCTACAGAGCATTCTGCCTTTTTCCCCACTTATAACCCATGGGACCTGAGTCGTGTTCCTGGGGGTAGCAGTGGTGGCCCTGCTGCTGCTGTGGTTAGTAACGAAGCTATCTATGCCATTGGTTCTGATACCGGTGGCAGCATACGCCAGCCAGCAGGATTTTGTAGTGTAGTGGGTCTCAAGCCCACTTATGGCCGGGTGAGCCGTTTTGGTTTAGTCGCCTTCGCTAGCTCCCTTGACCAGATTGGCCCGATAACCAAGGATGTTACCGATTGTGCCCTGGTAATGAATGCCATTGCGGGATATGACCCTATGGATTCAACCTCGGTATCTTATCCTGTGCCGGATTACACCTCTTGTCTAAACCGTGACCTCAAGGGACTGCGTATTGGCATTCCCAAAGAATACTTTGTGGAAGGCATGCAAGAAGGGGTAAAGTCAGCTTTGGAAGCGGCGATAAAGAAACTAAAGGAATTGGGTGCCGAAATAGACCGGGAAGCCTCCTTACCATCTACTAAATATGCTCTGGCAGCCTATTATATAGTCGCTCCGTCTGAGGCTTCAGCGAACCTGGCGCGCTATGATGGGGTTAAATATGGCTTCTCTGAGCAGAAAGCCAGCAGTGTGATAGAGGCAATGGAAAGGACACGCCAACTTGGCTTTGGTTCCGAAGTAAAGAGGAGAATAATGCTGGGGACTTATGCTCTGTCTGCCGGCTATTATGATGCTTACTACCTCAAGGCGCAAAAGGTGCGCACCTTGATAAAACAGGAATTTGAACAAGCTTTTGAGAAGTATGATGCTCTGGTTACCCCGACATCGCCCACGGTGGCGTTCAAATTGGGCGAGAAGCTGGAGGATCCGATGCAAATGTACTTGAGCGATGTCTGCACTTTGCCCATAAACATCGCTGGTGTACCCGCTATCTCTATACCTGCTGGATTTGCCCATGGTTTACCTATAGGCATGCAGATTATGGGCAAGCCATTCAATGAAGAAACAATGCTGCGCATTGCCTTTGCCTATGAGCAGGCAACCGATTGGCATAAGAGAGAGCC
>CAZYNG010000049.1:0-6400 GCA_964648615.1 uncultured Dehalococcoidales bacterium
ATGGCTGAGGCGGTGGGGTCTCTTTTCCCTGATGCTAAATTTGGCATTGGACCGTCTATTGAGAACGGCTTTTATTACGATTTTGAATTACCACGTTCGTTGACACTGGATGATTTACCCACAATCGAGGATAAGATGAAGGAGATCGTTGCCCAAAATGTGCCATTTATCAGGGAAGAGGTAACTAAGGAAGAGGCACACAGGATTTTTGCCAAGCAGCCCTACAAGCTGGAGCTTATTGATGAGCTTCCTGATGAAAAAGTGAGTATTTATAATCAAGGTTCCTTTACTGATTTGTGTCGTGGTCCTCATGTTGCTTCTACAGGGGATATAACGGTCTTCAAGCTTACTCATATAGCTGGGGCTTATTGGCGAGGTGACGAGAATCGGCCTATGTTACAGAGAATTTATGGCGTCGCTTTCCCGGATGAAGCGGAGCTTGAAGATTATCTAGCTCGGCAGGCTGAAGCGATGAGGAGGGACCACAGGAGGCTGGGAAAAGAGCTCGACCTTTTTAGTATACATGAAGAAATCGGGCCTGGTTTGATTTGCTGGCATCCCAAAGGCGCCTTAATACGGGGAATAATAGAGGATTTTTGGAAGGAAGAACACATTAAACGGGGCTATGAAATTGTTTATACCCCTCATATTGCCAAGCTGGATTTGTGGAAGACCAGCGGGCACTGGGAGTTTTATCGGGATTATTTGTATTCCCCGATGGAAGTGGAGGGGCAGCAGTATCTCATAAAGCCGATGAACTGCCTGGGACATATCCTGATTTATAATAGCCAAATACGTAGCTATCGCCATTTGCCATTGAGATATGCTGAGTTGGGCACAGTATATCGGTATGAGAGGGGTGGTGTGTTATATGGATTAGCCAGAGTAAGGGGATTTACCCAGGATGATGCCCATATTTTTTGTCGTCCTGACCAGATTGAAGACGAGGTGGCAGATGTGGTCAAACTGGCGCAATTTATGATGTCTACCTTTGGCTTTAGTGATTATGACCTGTTATTATCTACGAAGCCTGAAAAGTATACTGGAACAGTGGAGATGTGGGATAAAGCTACGGAATCTTTAAGGAAAGTATTGGAGAAACTCGGATTGCCTTACGAGGTAGACCCCGGTGAAGGAGTTTTCTATGGTCCCAAGATAGATATTAAGCTCAGGGATGCTGTAGGACATGACTGGCAAGGTCCCACTATCCAGGTTGATTTTAACTTGCCACAGCGGTTTAATGTTTGTTACATTGGTGATGATGGCGCAGAATACCAGGCAATAATGATACATCGCACAGTGTTAGGCAGTATGGAGCGATTTATGGCTTGTCTTATCGAGCATTATGGTGGTGCCTTTCCCGTATGGCTTTCACCGGTGCAGGCAATAATAATTCCCATAGCGGATCGCCATAATGATTATGCTCATCAAATAGGAAATGAGCTTCAACGGAAGGGGATTCGCAGCAAGGTTGATGACCGCGTGGAGAGGATGAACTTGAAAATAAGAGAAGCGCAATTGGGGAAAATTCCCTATATGCTTGTGGTTGGTGATAAAGAGGTAGCTTCGGCCGGTGTGGCGCTTCGGTTAAAAAATGGAGAGGATGCTGGGCAGAAGTCTATCTTGGAGGTAGAAACGATGATAGGGGCGGATATCGAAGCTTATAGGTGAATCATGGTAGAGGTAATAGAGGGATAGTTAAACGGTTACGCATTAACCTCCAAATCAGGGCAGGGAAGGTCCGGCTCATTGGTGAGCAGGGCGAGCAATTAGGGGTAGTGCCATCATCCCAGGCGCTTCAGATTGCTCGAGAGCACGAACTTGATTTGGTGGAGGTGGCACCCACGGCGAGTCCACCGGTGTGTAAAATTATTGATTATGGCAAGTATAAGTATGAGCAAGCTAAGAAAGAACGCAAAGCAAAGAAAGGCCAGAAAGTGGGGTTGCTCAGGGAAGTTCGCCTGAGGCCAAAGATCGAAGATCATGATTTGCAAGGCAAGATTAAAATAACTCGGAAGTTATTAGGAGAAGGTAGTAAGGTGAAGGTCAGAGTGAGATTCAGGGGGCGCGAGAGAGTTTATCCTGAGATGGGGGTGAAAGTGCTCCAAAAGTTAACCGAATCTTTAAAGGATGTAGCTATGGTGAGCAACTGGTCTACCGGGGAGGTTGGGAATATGTTTGCTGTTCTTGCCCCGGTTTCCCGGGAGAAATCTAAAGAGGTGAAATCAAATGCCCAAAATCAAGACACATAAAGGGGCAAAAAGTCGCTTCAGTGTAACCGGCGGTGGCAAAATTATGCGCACGAAATGTGGCAAAAGCCATCTAAGGCGCAAGAAGCCGGCGAGGACCAAGCGACTTTATGGTAAAATGTTGCCGGTATCTTCTGCAGACCAGAAGCGTATTAAGAGGCTGTTGCCTTACGAGTAATCAGGAGGTCTTATGGAATATAGGACGTTGTTTATTGGAGCAATAGTGTGTGGACTTGGAGGAGCCGGGCTAATCAGCTACGGTGCTTTCGGTACACCTGCAGGGGTGGGCATTGCCGGCTTATTTTTTCTATTGGTAGGGATTGCACTATTAGTGGTTTATTTTCTTGGTGAAAAGAGAAGGTAAAGGCTTTAGAGGTAAGGAGGAAGTTTGCCACGAGCTAGAAGCGGGAAAGTTAGTCATAGGCGTCATAAAAAGGTGCTCGGCTTGACCAAGGGGCAGCGAGCTACCAGACATGCGCTATACCGTCGGGCTCATGAGTCGATGCTTCATTCTTTGTATTATGCCTATCGGCATCGTCGTGAGCGGAAGGGCGACTTCAGGAGATTGTGGATTGTTCGCATAAATGCTGCAGCGCGTGCTCAAGGGCTTTCATACAGTCAATTTATGAGTTTGTTGACAAAGGCGAATACCGGGCTAAATAGGAAGATACTGGCGGATATGGCAGTTAAAAGCCCTGAAGATTTTGCCAAATTGGTGGATTCCATAAAGGCTGCAAGTTAAACTCTTATCGGAATAGTGCTACAGCAACTGGAACAAATTCAAAAGCAAGCTTCTGAAGAGCTGGAAAAGATAAATGACCCTAACGAACTCCAGTTATGGAAGGTTCGTTACCTGGGGAGAAAAAGCAGGCTGACCCGAGTTCTGAGGTCTTTGGCTACCTTGCCATTGGAGGAGCGGCGAAAAGTAGGTGTTCGAGGTAACGAAGTTAAGAATATTCTGGAATCAAGTCTCGCTGAACGGGAAAAGATTTTGGAAGAAGCCCGAATTGCTTCTTCTTTGAAATATAAGAAGTTAGATGTCACCTTGCCTGGCCAGCCTCTCTCTGTGGGTCGGCTTCACCCCATCACTCAAACGCTAGAAGAGATTTGCGACATTTTCAAAGGGATGGGGTTTCAAGTGATTGAAGGTCCTGATGTAGAATGGGATTACTATAATTTTGAAGCTTTGAATATTCCTCAAGAGCATCCGGCAAGGGATATGTTTGCCACATTATGGGTGGATGCTGAGGTGGGGAGTGGGAAAGCGAGACTTTTACGCACTCACACTTCACCGGTGCAAATCAGGCTGATGGAGGAGAAACGGCCACCGATAAGGGTGGTGGCGCCAGGACGATGTTACCGATACGAAGCAACTGATGCTACTCATGAATCAATGTTTTATCAAGTTGAAGGGTTGGCGATAGATAAGAATATCACCATGGCTGATTTGAAAGGCACATTGTTTGAGTTTTGTCGCTGTGTTTTTGGTGAAGAGAGGAAGGTTCGCTTTCGGTGTGATTATTTCCCCTTTGTTGAGCCTGGTGCTGAAGTAGCTGTTGAGTGTTTAGCTTGCCACGGTGCCGGGTGTCGAGTATGTGGCTATACCGGGTGGCTTGAAATTCTTGGTGCTGGCATGGTGCATCCTGATGTGCTCAGGCGTGGTGGCATTGACCCCCAGGCTTATAGTGGTTTTGCCTTTGGAATGGGAGTGGAGCGTATGCCTATGCTCCGCTATGGCATCGATGATATTCGCCTTTTTTACGGGAACGACCTCCGGTTTTTAAAGCAGTTCTAGGTAAGATGAAGGTTTCGCTTAAGTGGCTCAGTGAATATGTTGATATAAAGCTTACTCCTCAGGAGCTAGCTGAAAGGTTAACGATGGCTGGCATTGAGGTCCAGGGGGTACAGACTGTGGGTGGCTGGGAAAAGATGATGGTGGGGGAGGTGACTGAGGTGAATCCCCACCCTGATGCTGACCGTTTGAAGCTGGCGACGGTAAACCTAGGCTCCCAACAACTTACCGTGGTTTGTGGTGCCCCCAATATCGCTGTAGGTCAGAGGGTGCCTTTTGCCCGGGTAGGAGCGCAGCTTATAGATGGTCATACCGGGGAGATGTTGACACTGAAGCCAGCTAAGATTCGGGGCGTTCTCTCCGAAGGCATGGTTTGTTCCGAAAAAGAGCTGGGAATTTCCGATAGCCATGAGGGCATAATGGTTTTGCCTCCAGAAGCACCTGTAGGCATACCTCTTGGTGAGTATCTGGGCGATACCAATTTTGATTTGGATGTAACCCCCAATCGCCCAGATTGTCTGTGCTTGCTGGGCATTGCTAGGGAAGTTGCTGCGCTTACTGGAGAGGAAGTTCATTTACCCGAGATTGACTACCAGGAGGAGGAGGAGCAATCGATAGATTCCCTTATTTCTGTTGATATAACTGCTCCGGAGCTATGTCCTCGCTATTGTGCTAGCCTGGTCACTGGAATCACTATATCCTCCTCGCCTGTGTGGCTCCAACAGCGACTGAAAAGCTATGGCATGCGTCCCATAAATAACGTTGTTGATATCAGTAACTATGTGATGCTGGAATATGGTCAGCCTCTCCATGCCTTTGATTATCATAAACTTAAGGGGCATAAGATAATTGTTCGTCGAGCTGAAAAGGGTGAGGTAATGACTACTCTGGATGAGGCGGAGCGAACACTTAATGAGGATGTTCTGGTTATCGCCGACGAGGAAAAGCCTGTTGCCATTGCGGGCATTATGGGAGGATTGGAGAGTGAGGTTACCGATGAGACCACTGCTATTTTGCTTGAATCGGCTAATTTTGACCGAGCGACTATCCGTCGTGGGGCGAGGCATTTTCAGCTTCCAAGTGAAGCCTCACTCCGCTTTGAAAAGGGATTGAGTCGAGAATTGCCCTTGGTGGCATTGAAGCGGGCTACCCGGTTATTTCACGAGCTTGCTCATGGTAAGGTGGCAAAGGGTGTAGTGGATGTCTATCCTGGGAAGGTGAAGCCAGAAGGGGTATTGATTTCCAATGAGGAAGTGAAACGATTATCAGGTCTGGATGTAAGTATTGACGAAATAGTCAGGGTGTTAACTTCCCTGGGGTTTGAATGTCAACAAACCAGCGTGTCTTCACAAGCTTTGGTATTCAGTCCTTACTGGCGCAGTGACATTAACTGTGCTGCTGACCTTGTAGAGGAAGTGGTTCGCATCATTGGCTATGACAAAATTCCGACTACCATGCTCAGCGCTACTTTGCCAGAGCGAGAACCACGTCCGAGGCTCGCACTAAGGAAGAGAATACGAGAAATTATGGTTGGTCTTGGCTTCCAGGAGGTATTGACCTATTCCCTAACCAGTTTAGAGAAGTTGAGGAAGCTTGCGATTGAGCTGGAACCTGAGGCTTTGAAAGTGGCTAATCCAATGACGAAGGAGCAAGAATACTTGCGACCCAATTTGCGCGCTGGCTTGCTAGTCGCTTTAGCACAAAACCAAAAGGTGGAGCCAGGTGGCATAAGGTTGTTTGAAATTGGCAAAGTGTTTTTGCCGCAGCGTCCCTCTGTCATTGCGAACAAAGCGAAGCAATCTCGTCGTGGTGAACATGAGCTACCCCGGGAGGAGGAAATGTTGTGTGCCCTGCTCAGCGGTCCGAAAGCGAGCTTATCGTGGAGGGGTGAAAAAGGCGAATTTGATTTCTTCGATGCCAAAGGGATGGCGGAAAATCTGTTACGAGGGTTAGGGTTAATCGCGGAGTTTAAACCTGGTAGTGACCAGAATTTGTCCCCGGCTGAGAGCGCCGAGATAATCAGCGAAGGTGACAGGATAGGTGTGTTGGGCATTTTGCACCCCAAAATGATACAGGCTTTTGAGCTTGATGGTGTTGTTTGCCTTATCGAAATTGACGTGGAGAAGCTGCTCACCAAATCCTCCGGGCAGAAGCGATACACACCTATTTATCGATTCCCTGCTGTCTCCAGAGATATCGCCTTAATAGTGGATGAGCAAACAAGCTATCAACAGGTAGAAAGCATAATCAAGAGCTTTCCCCTGGTGACCGAAGTTACGTTATTTGACTTTTACACTGGGGAGCAAATACCTCAGGGTAAGAAGTCCTTTGCCATAAGGGTTGTGTATCAATCGCCCGA
>CAZYNG010000050.1:0-6361 GCA_964648615.1 uncultured Dehalococcoidales bacterium
ACCAACAAGACCGAGAAGGAGGGGTGCATGTATTGACAAAAGTGAGCATAGTGATTTAATATAAAGCTGGTTCGCATAACAAACCTTTTGCGAACCAAAGAAGTGCAGGAAATAGAACATTGAGTCACGACACAAGCCTAGACCTATTAATCACCGAGTTCCTGGAATACCTGGAAATCGAAAAGGGCTGCTCTTTTCTTACTATTCGCGTGTATAGACATTATTTGGACCGTTTCCACAACTGGCTCAGCGAAAATTCCCCTACTACCAAACCTGAAGACATAAACTTAGAGGATGTTAGAAGGTACAGATTATATTTGGCGCATCTTCGTACTCGAAACGGCCTGCTATTAAAGCGCGTCTCACAAAGCTACCACATTATCGCCCTGAGAGCTTTTCTACGTTATCTCTTGGTCAAGCGTGATATACCTACCTTATCCCCTGATAAGATAGAACTTCCGAAACAGAACTCCCGCTCCGTTAGTTTTTTGGACCCCGAACAGATACAAAGGCTGTTGAACAGTCCCCAAATATCAAATGAGATAGGCTTGCGGGACAAAGCTATCTTGGAAACCTTCTTTAGCACAGGACTAAGAGTATCAGAGTTAGTAAGATTGAATCGCGACCAGATAGACTTAAAACGCCAGGAATTTGGTGTCAAAGGCAAGGGAAACAAACTACGGGTAGTTTTCTTGTCGGATACAGCTTCGCAGTGGATTGAGCGATACTTGCAGTCGCGTCAAGACCATTTTAAGCCGCTGTTTATTCGATACAGTGGTTCAGTAGATACTCAGAAGAATGGGGAAAAGATGCGACTGACAGCAAGGTCTATCGAAAAAATCGTTGCCAAGTATGCAAGAAGATGTGGATTATCAATCAAAGTAAGCCCTCACACGTTGAGGCATTCTTTTGCCACAGACTTATTGATAGGTGGGGCTGACCTTCGCTCTGTTCAAGAAATGCTCGGCCATGAAAGTATCAGAACAACTCAAGTTTACACTCATGTCACCAACAGGCATTTAAAGGAGGTCCATAAAGCCTTTCATGGTAGAGAATAAGGAATTTGCGCAGAATTGGTGCTGAGCACCGGATGTTGTCCACCTCTCAGTAAGCTCAAAGGAGGTTAAAACTATGAGAGAGAAATGGGGAGAAACTGTATCAACAGGCCCTGGTTTTTCCATAAACAAAGCCATAATGGCAGTGTTGATTGTCTTGATCGCCCTCGGGGCTTTGCTTTATACACAGGGATGCAAGCAACCTGGTGCAATTGACACAATTACTCTCGATGAACCCCCAGTAAATCCGTTTGTGGCTGATTCACCGTGGCCTATGTCGCACGCGAATCCATACTGTCAGGCATCTTCCCTGTATCCGGGGCCAACTGAGGATACGTCGGAATATAAATTCGATTACTTGGGAGAGCTAATATATTACCCTCCAATAACTGTTGCTATTTCTGGTGCGTACCCTGACGGCAACCGCGTATTATGGGGAAATACCCCGGTCACGGTATTCAAGGCAGGTCTCGATGGAGGTAGGCTTTCCTACATTGAGAAGATGGAGAAAGAACCTCTAAATGTAACGCTATCTCTCATAGAATGCGGATTGTCCAACGCGTATACACTCGTTGACTGCGAAGGTACGTTTTTTGTTCCCAGCATCCGTAAGATCTTCGGATACGGTGATGAGGTTCCTGGTGATCCCTATTCAAAGATAGTAACAAAACGCGTTTTTGAAATCCCTGAAGACCAGCTTCGCAGCGAAGATGAATTTATCGCCGGCCTTAATATTGCATACGATGGCATGCTCGTTTTCATTACCAATAAAGCGACTGTTGGGGTTGTATCCCGCAGCTTTGACTCGGCACATTTCCTGCATCTTGGCGAGGACGAAGAAACATCGAATTCAATCGCATGTGATGAAGATGGCGGGATTTATTTGGTGACAAGCAAGCACATGTATCGTGTACAGTGGACGGGAGACGGACTAACAACCAATGAAAGCGAAGGGGGCTGGATTGCCAATTATGAAACAGGTGGTGAGGTGGGCGGTATAAGGCTTGGCATGGGTTCTGGTTCCACACCTAGTTTGATGGGGACTGGAGAGCAAGATAAGTTCGTTGTCATTACTGACGGTCAGGACTTAATGCACATAGTGCTCTTCTGGCGGGACAAGATTCCCTCTGACTGGGTGCAGATTCCCGGGACTAAAGACCGTCGCATAGCAGCTCAGATCCCGGTGACATTCGGCAATCCTGAAGCCACCGAGTCCTCCTCCGAGCAATCTGTGTGTGTTAGAGGATACGGCGCACTGGTGGTCAACAATCAACTGAATACCACCTCTGAAGACCCTATCATCAATATAGTGATGTCACAGTATCCAGATGTAGCGCCATATGGCGCGGAGAAATTTGAGTGGGACCCTCAGACCCAAGAGTTGCGCTCGGTCTGGGTGAATGAAGAAGTCAGTCTGCCTAATGGAATACCAGCAATGAGTGCAGCCACTAACCTTATCTATGACATTGGACAACGATCAGGAAACTGGACGTGGGAAGCACTGGATTGGGATACAGGGAAATCGGTTTTCTCCTATGAGATTGGCAGCAACTCACAGTATAACAGTTGTTGGGCAGCAACCGAAATCGGGCTTGATGGCTGCTTATACAGCGGAACCGTCACTGGCATGATGTGCCTTCATCCTGATGGCTCATAGTTATGATGGTACCCAAGTAACTGCGCTATAACCGGTCTGCTCTACCTCAGTTCTTATCTAAAAGCGCATGATTAGTTATTCCTACTGTAAGTAGCATCTCTTTGCTGCAGCTTATTAGTATTATGTCAACTACCTCCTTGTTTTACATGGTTAATAGATGTTAACTTTCTACCATCGTTCAGCTATTCGAAAGGAAGTCTAATGACAATATCCTCCCTCACAAAAATCTTTGAACCGATACAAATCAACTCCATGGAGTTGAAAAACAGACTGGTAGTTCCTGCAATGGGTACTAACTTTGCTAACCCCGATGGCACGGTAAGCGAGCACCTTAAGGACTACCTGGTAGCCCGGGCTGATGGTGGCTTTGGTCTGATTATCACCGAGATAACCGCTATTAGTCCTTATGGTAAAGGTACACCTAATCAACTCAGCATCTGGGACGACAAGTTTATCCCGGGATTCAAGGATCTAGCCAAGGCAACACATGCTAGAGGAGCAAAAATTGCAGTTCAACTGTATCACCCAGGAAGACAAACTTTTTCGTTCCTAACTGGTCGAACCCTGGTGGCCCCTTCAGCAATTGCCTGCCCTGTTTGCAGAGAAATTCCTAGAGAACTTAGCGTGGAGGAGATCTTGGAGTTGGAGGAACAATTTGCTGAAGCAGCTAGAAGAGCTAAAGAGGCAGGGATGGATGCCATAGAGATTCACGGGGCCCATGGATACCTGGTAGCACAATTCATGTCAGGGTATGCCAATCGCCGGTCAGACGCTTATGGGGGAGATCTGGAGGGGCTGTTACGCTTTCCCACCGACATTATCCACAAAATCAGGCAAAAGGTGGGACCTGACTATCCCATCATTTTCCGTTTAAGTGGGGACGAGAGAGTCGCTGGTGGAAGAACCATTCAGGAAACCAAGACAATAACTCCCCTTTTAGAGCAAGCTGGGGCGAACGCCTTCCATATGTCTACCGGTGTTTACGCTAGTTTTAATTATATAATCGCTCCTATGGCAATCTCCCCTGGCTACAATGTGAATGCTGCTGCCGAGGTCAAGAAGGCTACCTCCGTGCCAGTCATTGCTGTAGGTAGAGTTAATGACCCCCGTATGGCTGAAGAGATTCTGAAAGAGGGTCAAGCTGACTTGGTTTCCATGGGACGAGCATCTTTAGCAGATCCTGAATTGCCAAAGAAAGCAGCAGAGGGAAATTATGAAGATATCCGATGGTGCATTGGTTGCAACCAGGGTTGTATAGATAGGCCTCTTCATTCCAGGAAAGCAGGCATATCCTGTCTGGTTAATCCCTCGGTGGGAAAGGAAAGGGAGATGGCATTTACTCCAGCTTCTCGAAGCAAGAAGGTTCTAGTTGTGGGAGGAGGCCCTGGTGGTATGGAAGCGGCTCGTGTCGCGGCTTTAAGAGGCCATGAAGTTTGCCTGTATGAAAAGGAAGAAAAACTAGGAGGTCAATTCAATTTTGCTGCTGTTCCTCCATACAAGCAAGAAATTACTAAGATAATAAATTACTTGAGCACCCAGGTTACAAAGGCGGGAGTAAAGATAATCTTAGGTAAAGAAGCAACTGAAGAAACCATTGATGACCTTCAGCCTGATGCAATAATAATCGCTACAGGAGGAACTCCTGTCATTCCTGACATTCCAGGGATAAAAGAGGAGGGGGTGGTCACAGCTTTTGACATCTTGGGGGGCAAAGTGATACCGGGACGCAGCATTTTGGTAATAGGAGGAGGTACGGTAGGCTGTGAGACAGCGGACTTTCTAGGACAAATCATGGGATGCAGGGTAACTTTGGTGGAAGCGCTACCCAGAGTTGCACAGGATGTCGGGGCTGCGACAAGGTATTTCCTTCTTCAAAGGCTTGCCCAGGAAAAAGCAAGCATTATTACCTCTGCCCTGGTAAAAAGGGTTGTTAAGGATGGAGCAATCCTTGAGCGAAATGGCAAGGAAGAAACGCTTTCAGGCTTTGACACCGTTGTTCTGGCGATGGGAGTTGCTCCCGTAAACGGACTTGCTGAAAAAGTCCGAGGTAAGACAAAAGAAATGTATGTTATCGGTGATGCTAAACAGCCTCGAAAAGCTCTGGACGCTATCGCTGAGGCCGCAGAAATAGGTCGCAAGGTCTGATCCCTGCAAAGTGTAAATGATGCGCTATGTGCGAAGAAATAGCGTGCGATATTTATGGAGGTTAAACAGGGGCTTGATTGCCCCCTCAAGCGTGGGATATACCGGAAATCCCCTGCTCTCAAATTCTTTCTTAACCATCAGGTGGCATTTCCTATCCTCTTCGTCTTCTGAATAAGTCTCTAACGAAACACAGATCATTACAGGCTTCTTAATTTCATCTCGGGCATACTCGCACGCATCCATCATAAAGCCAATGACTTTCCTCACAAAGCCCTCGAGTTCTTCAGCCAATATTTGCTTCCAATATTTCAGCTCATCGATATGTAACACCAGTGAATGTATGTTTTCATCAAGAGCTATAGCCTTAATGGTATCGCGAAGGGCTGATGACCTATAATATATCGGCCAGGCGTCTAAGGGGTTCGTGATACTTGTTCCTGCCACTGGCACTAGTTTCTCTAGTTTTCTCAGTGTTTTCTCCCCGAATTGAGGAACCTCTAATCCTGCCTTTACACAGATATCGGTTTCCAGCACACTAAAACCACCAGAGTGAGTAATAATTGAAACTCCTTTTCCAGAAGGGAGAGGTGAACAGCTAATTGCTAAGATGGTATCCACTAATTCATCAAAACTTTCTACTTGAACTACACCCGCTTGCTCAAAGAATGCTCTCCAGATTTGGGGAGAACCAGCTAAGGAACCAGTGTGAGAGGCTGCTGCCCTACTGCCATGCTCTGTTACCCCTCCCTTTAATGCTACTACTGGTTTTTTACTTGCGGCTTTCTTCAGTGCTGATTTAAGACGTCTCCCGTCTCTTATACCTTCGATGTATAACGCTATGCTTTTTGTTTCACCGTCTTCTGCCAAATATTCCAAAAAATCGGGACAATCCAGGTCTATACCATTCCCATAACTGATTACCTTGCTAAACTTGATGTTCCTTATCTTTCCAATGTCTAGAAATAAATCGGCAAATGTTCCGCTTTGCGAAATGACTCCAACAGGTCCCTCTTCAGTTGATGCCTCGGGGCTAAAGGATAATCCCGATTTAGGGCAATAGATTCCCAAGCAGTTCGGACCGATCAGTCTAATTTTGCCCTTCGTTATCTCCTTCAACTCATCCTCTAATTTTATCCTTTCTGCTATCCCGGTCTCGCTGAAGCCTGAAGAAAAAACATGAGCTACCTTTACTCCTTTCTCGATGCAGTCCTTTAACACCTGGGGGATCAGCAACGCTGACACTGCTATGACAACATAGTCAACTTCCTCTTCGATGTCCAGGATGCTTGGATAACATCTCTTGCCAAAAAGCTCCTTGTGATTTGGATTGACCAGGAACAGATTGTCTTTTGTCTTTTCTGTCTTCGTTAGGCTTCTTGTGAAACCATCGGTCTGCGATGCTCCTATTACCGCAATAGACCTGGGGTTAAAAATATAGTCGAACTCCTTTAGCACCTTTGTTCCTGTAGTAAGCTTATCGTTATCCTGTTATCCAGATTAAGAA
>CAZYNG010000051.1:0-6120 GCA_964648615.1 uncultured Dehalococcoidales bacterium
CGGTCTTCGGAACCGGGGGTCGTGGGTTCGAATCCCTCTAGGCGCGCCAGCTAAAGCATCGCATTTTGCTAACATCTTCCGTTCAAGCTGTTTATCCAAGGAATATATCAAAAGACGCAGCCGCTACTCCCCGGAGTCTTAACATCACTGGCGGTCAAGCGTTATGCCTTATAGGACACAGTGCCATTTTCTAGGGAGACATTTTGGGGTTGCGCCTAAATAGTCTTCGCCACCACGGTTGTCTGCCAGCAGAGAGTAATTTAACTTGATTTTCCAAGGCATGGACCCTCTCCGTCGCCGCCCCGAGTTGAGCAGCAAGCTGTAGATTTTGTTGTTGCAACTCGTGCAGTAACGCTTGAAGGGTGTCTATGGTCTGGCCAGGCTGTTTGTCCAGGGTTTTTCCCTTAATTAGCTCAGGCGGTATCGCGGATATCCTGAATTCTCCCCCATGATTTCCCTGGATAAACTCAGCATCCAGCTTGCCACTCTTGATATACCGCCTGACTGTCCGGGCAGATACCCCCATTGAGTTGGCTGCCTGTGCTATTGTCAAACCATGATTTGCCATAACACTAGACAAGTCTATAGACAAAGTGCTATATTTGTCAATAGTGGTTAGCTCTAAAGGCGGACATTTTTACTAAAAACGCTGTTTAAGTCAACAAACCTGGCCAGCCACAGAGAGGAGGCAAAACGAGCGACAGGTTACAATTTACTATCTATTCGCTGGTCAATCCCCACCGGGTTGCCTTATCAAGCAGGTGGTCTGTTCAGATTCCCCAAGAGGTGACAGTGCGACAAACTCAGCCCATCTTTCACAGCTCTTTATACAGTATCCTACCCAGAGGGTTCTTCGGGAGAGAATCGAGGAACTGAACGTACTTCGGTGTCTTAAAGCTGCTGAGCTTTCCTCCGCAAAAATCGATTATCTCCTGCTCGGTAGCTTTCTCCCCCGGCTTCAACACAATAAAAGCCTTGAGTTCCTCGCCATATTTCTGGTCAGGAACGCCAATAACGGCTGCCTCGGAGACCTTAGAATGCTGATAGACAACCTCTTCAATCTCACGTGGGAAGATATTTTCCCCTGCCTTTATTATCATATTCTTCTTGCGCTCTACAATGAAGAAATATCCATCTTCATCCATATAGCCCATATCTCCAGTGCGAAGCCAGCCGCCCTGCAATGCTTCCTTAGTTTCCTCAGGCTTGTTCCAGTATCCTTGCATCACCACAGACCCCCCCACCACTATTTCCCCTACCTCGCCACGCTTGACTGGTTTGACATTATCGTCGACCACTCTCATCTTACCACTCAACGGCTTACCTATGGAGCCGGGCTTATACGGTCTGTCTATCGGGCAACAGCTATTATTGGCTGTCGCCTCGGTTAATCCCCAACCCTGATATACCTTGCCGGGGTATTTAGACTCGAACTCCTTTCTCGTCTCCTCGTTCAATGGAGCAGAGCCAGAAATCCAGAACTTCATTGAAGAGAGGTCGTATTTCTTAGGCTCAGGATACATGTTCTGGTAAACGAACATGGTTGGCACCTGGGTTGTGAGAGTTACTTTGTATTTCTGTATCGCCTCAAAAATGAGGTCAGTGTCGAACCATCTGACCAGCACCCATTTAGTGCCACTGTAGAAAACCGCGTTCATTGTTGACATGCCATAGGAATGAGAAAGGGGAAGCGAGCTTAACAGCGCATCACCCTGTATGACTGGTCCCTTGAGGGTTTCACATTGCCCTTCCGCACAGGCATACAAAGCCTCGTGAGAGAGCATAACCCCTTTAGGTCTTCCTGTAGTCCCTGCAGTATAAAGCAGTGCTGCTAACTCCTCGTCAGCGGTATCTTCCATCTCCAATTTGTCTGAGCTTTTATCCACTACGTCCCGAAATAACAGTGTGTCCGGGGCTTCGTCAACTGAAATTACATGCTTTATACTCGGTGTTGCTGCCTTGCCATGGGAGACCTTTTCCATGAACTCTGCAGCACTTATTACTACAACGGGGGTAGCATCCTGGTAGATATATGCCGTCTCTTCAGCGGTGTAAAGGAAGCTGAGAGGGATAAGCAGAGCGCCAATTTTGAATATTCCTAGAAAGCTCACCACTACCTCAGGGCAATTGGGGAGCTGGATAACAACCCTATCACCTCTTTTCACACCGAGGTTCTTAAGTGCATTGCCAACCCTGTTTGACCAACGGTCAATTTCAACATTGGAATATTCCTTGCCTTCGAATGTCAATAACGGATACTCATCAAAGTCACTAATGTTGTCTTTTATCAATCGCGCCACATTCATTTTTACCCTTCCTCCTTCCCAAATTTATTTTATCCAAACATTTTATCTTAAAAATGCTCCCAAAAACAATACGAAACAAGCCTCCAACAACCTTGTTAAGGCGAGGTTACCGCAACAGAGCACCGGCCTTCGGAACCGGGGGTCGTGGGTTCAAATCCCTCCAGGCGCGCCAGTTAGCCCATTTTCCGCAGCTCTTTATACAGTATCTTGCCCACAGGATTCTTCGGGAAAGCATCAAGGAACTGAACATACTTCGGTGTCTTAAAGCTGGTGAGCCTTCCTCCGCAAAAATCGATTATCTCCTGCTCAGTAGCTTTCTCACCCGGCTTCAACACGACAAACGCCTTGAGTTCCTCGCCATATATCTGGTCAGCAACACCAACAACGGCTGCCTCGGATACCTTGGGATGTTGATAGACAACTTCCTCAATCTCGCGTGGGAAGATATTTTCCCCTGCCTTTATTATCATATTCTTCTTCCGCTCCACGATGAAGAAATATCCTTCGTCATCCACATATCCCACATCGCCGGTGTGAAGCCAGCCACCACGCAATACTTCTTTAGTCTCCTCCGGCTTATTCCAGTATCCTGACATCACCACAGGTCCTTTCAACACTATTTCCCCAATCTCGCCAACTTTGACTTCATTGTCATTTTCGTCCATCACCTTCATCTCGCAATTCATTGGCTTACCTATGGAGCCGGGCTTATATGGTTTATCAAATGGGCAACAGGAATTATTGGCCCCTGCCTCGGTTAATCCCCAACCCTGGTATACCTTGCCGGGGTATTTAGATTCGAACTCCGTTCTGGTCTCCTCATCCAATGGGGCAGAGCCAGAAATCCAGTACTTCATCGAAGAGAGGTCGTATTTCTTGGGCTCAGGGTAAAGGTTCTGGTAAACGAACATGGTTGGCACCTGGGTTGTGAGAGTTACTTTGTATTTCTGTATCGCCTCAAAAATGAGGTCAGTGTCGAACCATCTGACCAGCACCCATTTAGTGCCACTGTAGAAAACCGCGTTCATTGTTGACATGCCATAGGAATGAGAAAGGGGAAGCGAGCTTAACAGCGCATCACCCTGTATGACTGGTCCCTTGAGGGTTTCACATTGCCCTTCCGCACAGGCATACAAAGCCTCGTGAGAGAGCATAACCCCTTTAGGTCTTCCTGTAGTCCCTGCAGTATAAAGCAGTGCTGCTAACTCCTCGTCAGCGGTATCTTCCATCTCCAATTTGTCTGAGCTTTTATCCACTACGTCCCGAAATAACAGTGTGTCCGGGGCTTCGTCAACTGAAATTACATGCTTTATACTTGGCGCTGACGCTTTGCCATGGGAGACCTTTTCCATGAATTCCGAGCTGCTTATTACCACAACCGGAGTGGCATCCTGGTAGATGTATGCCGTTTCCTCAGCCGAGATAAGAAAGCTAAGTGGGGTAACCGCAGCGCCAATTTTGAATATTCCCCTGAAGCTGACTATAACTTCTAGGCAGTTGGGGAGCTGGATGACAACCCTATCACCTCTGTTCACACCAAGGCTTTTAAGGGCATTGCCAACTTTGTTTGACCAGCGGTCAAATTCAACGTTGGTATATTCTTTACCCTCGAATATCAATGAAGTATATTCCCCAAACCTCTCGAGATTTTCTTCCCCTAATTGCGCCACATTCATTTCTACCCTTCCTCCTTCTTGAATTTATTTTATTCAAATACCTTACCTTAAAGATGCCCGAAAAACAATGCGAAACAAGCCTCCAACACCTTGTTAGGGCAAAGTGCGAGGGGTAAAATGGAATTTAAAGCGAACTCTTTTGGCAAACAAAAAAGGTGGTGGTTCAATGGAGAAGGCATTGCAGCCAATTTTACAGATAATGCTCTGTTATCATCTTTTCCAAGATTGTTAATCCTCTTTTCTTCAGCTCCTGGAAGAATCCTTGTGGCTCAATGCAGCCCTCCGGTGCGAACACGCCTTTCTCTGTAATAGCGCCGCTGGCAAGCATCTGAGCCCCGATGGACAACGCTATGCCTGCTTCCCAATCATTGCCTATCCTATCATAGATGTAACTTGTCGCCCTACCCTCCTTCTTGCCCTTCACGATTACCCGTGATACTTTGGTAAGCTGTTCACCACTAATCATATCCTTGCCCCTCCTGTGAAGCAGTGATTCCAGCAGAGAAACGGTGAACTCCCTGGGCACCACCTGGGTTCCTTTCACTTCTACAGGTTCAGCATCCCCCAGCCCGTAGGAGAGCAACCTTATGAATTCCTGTCCTACCCATACTGGAACGATGCCACCTTTACAGGAGACATCCTTGACTGAAATATATCTGGGAACGGTTATGGGCTCAGGATGTCCCGAATGGAATACCTCGACTCTGCCCACAGGCTCGGGAAAATCAATTGCCTCTTTATCTGAACCAGCAGGCACATCAACCCACTGCCCCTGGTGATAGGAAGGCACATCACCTGAAAATGCGCCAATAGCATGCAGGACGCCAGCGCCTCCCACTCGAGAAATAACGGGGTGAACCCAGATAAACTCAATTTCCTCAACTTCGTCCAGCTTCTGCGCCCCATATCTGGCACACAAATTTCCCACCCCGGGATTGTTACCCATGCCGATTATTGCGGTTATGCCAGCTTGTTTAGCTTCGTTGTGTAAATTAAGCTCATCAATTGTTGGCTGAGGATCATCGCAAATATCGACGAAGTCCACCCGAGCTTCTATCGCCGCTTTGAGGACTTTAACCCCGTATTCGCTGAATGGACCGATAGCGCTGGCTACAACGCTGGCATCCTTCATCACCTTTATTAAAGAAGCACGGTCGTTGGCATCCACAAACGCCGCTGAAATTTCCACCCCTTGACCTTTAAAGTCTTTCACCAAGGACTCCACCTTGGCCCTATTGTAATCCGCGATAACGATTTGCTTAACACCGCTGTCGACCAAATCCTTTAGTGCAATTTCCCCCATCCCCCCTCCACCAAGCAAGACAATCTTCATCTGGAGCCTCCTTTCATAAACAAATCCTCGTTCAAAAAGGGAACTAAAGCAGCAATCAAGCCATCAGTATAAATTCTCTCCCTATCTATGACACCTTTAGTGAAATACCCTGCTGCTCCCTGTTTCCGCTTGGTCTCCTGCTCACCAACCAGGTTATCAATTACTTCACCAAGTTCAACACCACCTAAAAGGCGACTAACGATATTTGCAGGAAGCTCGAAGAGCGGAGAGGTACCATATTCCGTCCTTCCTTTATCATCGATTATGCACATTGCGCTAAACGCAAACCATCGTGAAAATAACTCCAGTATTCCGCCTTCAATGCCTACAAAGTATTTGCCACCAAGCTTCTCTTTATCGTTAACCTCTTTTACCCCTAATGCCCTATTCCTGGCACCCTCAAGAGTTCTTTCACCTATGGGTTGTGAGGACACCTTACTGTCAATCTCAATGCCAATTATCTCCACATCGCTAAAATAATTACCAAAAGCTTCCTTTGCTGCCTCTATCTTCACTGGATTTTGCGAGCCAACCACTACTTTCATCACTCCAATTCTTCTCTAACCTCACCATTGGGAAGCATGTAATCGGGATGAGGCTCTCCTTCTTCCTCCATCTGATACCTGATACAGCTCTCCCAATCTCCCATACAGTAATTCTCTACCCATTTCTCATCCAATTTTCCCTGCTCGAAGTAAAATTTCAAAGGACAAACAGGATACCACTTACAGACCCTGTGGCTCATTTCGTCGCTGTACCGATTATGTCAACTAAATTTGTGATTCCGTTCTCCTTCATAAGGCGC
>CAZYNG010000052.1:0-5965 GCA_964648615.1 uncultured Dehalococcoidales bacterium
AAGTGGTACAACTTCTGGCTCAAGCAGGGCTATTTTACCCCTGAGATAGACCCCAAGAAGAAGCCTTTCGTTATTATCATGCCACCGCCAAATGTTACCGGCGAGCTCCATCTGGGGCATGCTCTTACTACTACCCTGGAGGACGTGATGGTCAGGTGGCAGCGTATGAAGGGGAAGCCCACATTATGGTTACCTGGAACTGACCATGCTGGCATTGCTACACAGGTAGTGGTGGAGCAGCGATTGGCAGAGCAATCGGTGACCAGAAGGGATGTAGGCAGGGAAAAATTCCTCCAGGTGGCCTGGGAATGGGTAAACAACAGCAGGGCGAGTATCAACCTCCAGCATCAGATGCTGGGGGCTTCATGTGATTGGACGCGTGAGCGATTCACCCTGGATGAGGGGCCGAGCAAGGCAGTCCGCACCGCCTTTGTCAACTTGTATAACAAAGGGCTGATTTACCGGGGAGAGCGCATTATAAACTGGTGTCCCCGGTGTCAGACTGCTCTTTCTGACCTTGAGGTGGAACACAAGGAGATTAACGGGCATCTTTATTACATTCGTTATCCTCTGGCAGCCGAAAGTGGTTTTATCACTGTAGCTACCACCCGTCCCGAGACTTTCTTTGGTGATACTGCGGTAGCGGTGAATCCTGAAGATGTGCGATACAAAGACTTGGTAGGTAAGAAAGTGGTGCTCCCTATCATAGATAAGCAGATTCCCGTTATTGCCGATGATGCCGTGGATGTATCTTTTGGCACCGGAGCGTTGAAGATAACCCCGGCGCATGACCCCACAGACTTCGAAGTGGGGCAGAGACATAATCTGCCGCTGGTGGATATTATGAACCCCGATGCCACTCTGAATGAGAATGCCGGTCCTTACGCTGGTCTGGAGAGATTTGCCTGTCGGGATATGGTGGTGGATGATTTGAAAGGAAAAGGCCTGTTGGAGAAAATAGAGCCTTATTTGCATTCAGTGGGGCATTGTATTCGTTGTCAAACAATGGTTGAGCCCAGGGTTAGCCTGCAATGGTTTATTCGCACCAAGCCTTTAGCAGAAAAGGCTATAAGGACGGTCAGGGAAGGTGACATAACTATAATACCGGAGCGGTTCACCAAGATATACTTTGAGTGGATGGAAAATATCAAGGACTGGTGTATTAGCCGGCAACTCTGGTGGGGGCATCGCATTCCGGTGTGGTATTGCCAGGATTGTGGCGAGTTCACTGTCTCCGTGGATATTGTTTCTCACTGCTCACACTGTGGTTCAATCCAGATTGCTCAGGATAACGATGTTCTTGATACGTGGTTTAGCTCGGCTCTATGGACGCATTCCACGCTTGGCTGGCCCGAGGATACCGAGGATCTGCGCTACTTTTATCCTGGCGCGGTGATGGAGACTGGTTATGACATACTATTCTTCTGGGTGGCAAGGATGATTATGATGGGGCTGGAGGATACCGGTGAAATACCATTCCGCACCGTCTATCTTCACGGCTTGATTCGGGACGAACATGGCGAAAAGATGAGCAAGCTACGCGGGAATGTTATCAATCCCACCGAAGCTATCAATGAATATGGTGTTGATGCTCTGCGCTTTGCCCTTGCCAGCAATAGCACGCCGGGCAACGATATAAGTCTCGGCAGGGGAAAGGTGGAATCCAGCCGCAATTTCGTCAACAAGCTGTGGAACGCTGCCAGGTTCATTTTTCAAAGTGTGGATGCAACGACACTAGCAGGACAAACTATGGAAATAGAGGTTGAGCCGCAGTTATTGGAGGACCGCTGGATTGTCAGCCGTCTCAACCGTGTAATAGGTGAAGTCAACAGGCTTATGGAGAGGTTCGAATTTGGGGAAGCCTGCTGGCAAATATATGATTTTATGTGGGGCGAGTTCTGTGATTGGTATGTCGAGATTGCCAAGTTGCGCCTCCGTCCTGTAGAACCTGCAGCATCACCTTTGCCATTTCTGGTGAATGTATTGGAAAGCTCATTACGTCTTTTACATCCTTTCATGCCTTTTGTTACTGAGGAGCTGTGGCAAAATGTAAAGCAGCATTTCCCTGAGGAAAGCCACATGCCTGATTCCATTATGACAGCTTCCTACCCTGTTGCTGACAGTGGTGCAATAGACCCTGAAGCGGAACGAGCGATGAATTCAGTGATAGAAATTATCCGTTCCATCCGTAATGTTCGTGCCCGGTATAAGGTGGAGGCAGCCAAGCAAATTGAAGCGTGGGTTTATGCTGATGAACTCTTGCCCCAAATTTCTTCACAAGCTGAAGCAATCAAAACGCTAGCACGAGTTAATCCGTTAGCTGTTGCTCCTCGGAGGGAAAGGAAGGGCGATGTGGGGCGTGCAGTTGTTCTGGTGCTCAAGGAATCCGAGGTAATCTTGCCATGGGCAAGCCTGGTTGACTTATCTGTTGAGGAGCAACGGTTGACCAGGGAACGTGAGGTGACTGAGGCAAGGATAGGTCAGCTCGACGCCAGGCTACGGGATAATGATTTTTTGGCGAAAGCGCCACAGCATGTCGTTGAAAAGGAAAAGCAAAGACTTACTGAGCTCAGAGATAAACTTGAGCGGGTGAAGATGGAGATTTCTCAGCTTCGTTCTTGAGACGTCCCCCTTTTTGTTCTAAATAGTGACACAACGACAGCAACGCTTTTTTGGTATCGCTGGCAACGCGAGATTTATCGTTGCGGATTAATCTTTTCTTAAATAACCAGTAGGTGAACTCGTTGAGCTCACTTAAGTTCATAAATCTGCGTCTGGGATAACGCTTCTCCCTTTTAAACTGCTGTGCCAATTCCTGTTCGCTCTCCCCATAAAGATATTGATATGCTTCATTAATTGTGTTTCCGTCGTTGATTAAACCAGCCGTTCGCCTTCTTTTCCGGATCTCTTCAGCGATGGTCAAAACGAGGAGTCTTTCCATGAAGATTCCATATAGGTAGTTGAGATAAGCTCGATATTTAGCATTACCGATCAGCTCCTCAAACTCGTCTTTGGTCAGCTCTATCGGTTGCTGATCGAAGAACAGAAGATTAATTAGCTCTTTGTGTGGAATGAGCTCGCTAACCTCCTCACATAGTCTTTGAGCAAGGAGTAACCAATCAAAAGCTTCATCAGCGATGAGGTATTGGTAATGCCTGTCGTTATAGTCCTCTTCAGTGCTGTCCCATACCTTGACGGCTTCGAGTAAGGCTAGATACCAGTGTTTACCCTGGGCGATAGCCTGTTTTAAACGTTTGATTGCCTCGACATCGCTTGGGGCAAGTTCAGATATTTGTTGCCTCGCTATCGAGGAATTTACTGTCGCCATAGAATAATTATAGCTTTTTAGTCCGTTTTAAGATAGGAGTTCACAAAATTCTCCGAGGAAAACTGTCCTTCGGTAATTTGGGCTGCAATGTCTTCACCAAAGAGTTGCTCTGCTATCTCAGCGGGAGATAGACCTTTGCTAGCCAGGGCTCTAATGCGCTGCCCTGTTTCCTCGAGGTACTGGATGGTTTTCTCCAGCATGGTGGATGGTTCGGTGATTATGTATTCTGGCGCAGTAAGTAACACCCGTGGCATTAATTCTTTGATTTTCTTAAGTGAAATTATCGTTTTCCACTGATTTTCCTCAGCCCTGGCGAACCTGGGATGGGTGACGGTGGCCAGATCGCCCGAGAAAAGCCATCCTTTATTCCTCTCAAAGAGGCAAATATGGTCATCGCTATGTCCCGGTGTGTAGATTACCTCGAACTGGAAGTGTGCCGTTTTAACTACATTACCGATTTTCTTTACCTGACTGGGCAATGCATGTCCCCAGAGTTCTTCTTGATAGGGATATGGTTGGGGCGGTTGCTCGATTTTGTCTATCGCCGCTGGGTGAGCAAGTATCTCCAGGCCGTAGTTCTGTTGGAGAGTGGCATTACCGCCGATATGGTCATGATGATAGTGAGTATTGACCAGGAGCTTTACCCCTTTGTCTTTCAGGAAATCGGCCAGTTCCTTGCCGGTGCAATCTGGACCGCTGTCTATTAACAATCCATCTACCAGGTAGGCACAGGCGCATAAAGGAGGATGACTCTCAGAAAGGCGGCTCATCTTGATCTGGGTGACTTCTTCATAGCGGGTTATCGTTAGCATAATCCTGTTTCCCCTAATTTGGCTCGCTAGCCGCTTATTTTATCTCCTTGATGATTATAATCCCTGGCGTAACCTTGTATAAAGTGCATCGGGAGGAAGAACCAGGGAAGATAGTGTGTGGTTAGCTATAAATTATCTGCTCACATTCAGGAAGGTGAGCACGTCTGCCAGGGGCAGAGTATTTACTATATGTTGAGGCTCACACCAGGCGCGCCGCGCCATGCCGACTCCAAACCTCATAAAATCAAGGTGGGAGACAGCATGGGCATCGGTCTCGATAGCAAGCTTCACACCCAGTTCTCTAGCCCTGGAGGCGTGAATATCATTCAAATCAAGTCTGTCGGGCATGGCATTTATCTCCATGATTTTGTTGTTCTTGGCAGCGGTGCGAAAAACTGCTTCCAGGTCAATGGCTATAGGTTCACGCGCGCCCAGAAGACGACAGGTAGGATGGGCAATAATGTCGACATCGGGGTCCTCTACAGCGCTTAGCACTCTCTGGGTCATTTTTCCCTCGCTTTGGTTCATCGCTGAATGCACCGCAGCGATAACTACATCCAGCTTTGCCAGGATTTCGTGGGGCAAATCCAGAGTCCCGTCTGCTCGGATATCAACCTCGATACCACTGAACACTTTAATGCCATCTATGTATTCATTGACCTTTTTGATTTCCTCAATATGTTTCTTTAGCCGTTCAACATCAAGCCCGTGGGCGATGCCGCGCCCACCAGAATGCTCGGTGATGGCAATATACTGATACCCTAATTTCTTAGCCGCTAGAGCCATTTCCTTGATGGAGCTATGCCCATCACTCCAATCGGTATGCATGTGGAGGTCTCCCTTTATATCGGACACCTCTACAAGCCTGGGGATGGCTCCCCGTTCAGCCTTTTCCACCTCGCCTTGATCTTCTCTAAGCTCGGGGGGAATATACTGCATCCCCAGTCGGTGATAAAAACTCTGTTCATCAGCAAATTTCTCCAGCTTATCTGTGGCAATATCGGTGATGCCATATTCGCTCAATTTTAATCCTTGCCTTCGACCTCTTTCCCTTAAAGAAATATTATGTTGTTTACTTCCGGTGAAATATTGAAGCAGTGACCCAAAAGCCTCGTGTTCCACCAGTCTCAGGTCAACCTGCAAACCACCGGAGACAATGGCGCTTGATTTAGTGGGTCCCTGGACTAAAACCTGCCCCACAATAGGTAACGAGACGAAGGTATCCATAACTTTCTGGGGGTTATCGACGGTGCCCATAAGGTCAATGTCGCCCAATGTTTCTCGGAAGCGGCGCAGACTTCCAGCGTAAGTTAGATTTCTCACTCCGGGGACAGAGTTGAGAGCACTGAGTATTTCTTCGACGATAGGCAAAGCTTCCCCGATAGAGATGCGTTGGTCCTTGCGGCGGGAGGCCTCGACTTGCTGGAGGATATTATTGGCGGTCTTTTCACCAAGACGAAACAGCGTGGCCACGCTGCCATCCTTTATCGCTTGCTCCAGGCTATCTGCTGAGGTTATCCCCAGTTCGGAACAGAGTTTATTAGCTGTCTTGGGTCCAATCCCCGGTATATCGAGGAGGTTGGTTATCCCTTCGGGAAACTCTGCTTTAAGTTTCTCGTAGTATTCCAGTTTTCCCGTCTTCACCAGTTCGGTTGTCTTTTTGGCTATTGCGTCTCCTACCCCGGGGATGTTCTTCAAGTCCTCCTCTTCGTCAAGCATAATTCTTATTTCCTTGGGATAGTGCTCAATAGCCCGAACTGCCTTCTGGTAAGCACGAATCTTGAACTGGTTCTCACCTTTGAGCTCGAGGAGGTCTGCTATATCG
>CAZYNG010000053.1:0-5959 GCA_964648615.1 uncultured Dehalococcoidales bacterium
TTTTCCCTTTCCCTTTAATGATAAAACAAGAATGTCCTAGCCAGCTAATTTCCATTAAGCCACCAGCGACGACAGGTGTTTTATCCTTTTAAGCGTGTTAGGGTGACTGGTGAAAAGCTCCATCATCTTGTCGGTTGTTCTTAGTCGGACAGTGTTTCCCCGTAGCTCCATTAGCTCGTTACTATCAATGGCACCATCCATATTGCGGTCAACCTGAGCTAACTCCCTGATCTCATACCAGGCACGAGTGGGGTCGTTGACGAAGAAGGCTTTGACTCCTTCTACCCTTTTCAATTCCTCTTTTCCCTTAAAGCGGGCATTACCATAGACTAGTTTGTATAGGGCTGAAGCCAGATTATGTGGTTCATTGCCTAATTCAGCACTTCCCTGGTCGGCATAATATTCCCGGATGCGGGAGCCATAGAGAACCAGCAGGTTGGTGATAAAGTAAAGAATAAAAGCACCAAGAGCAATAAGGGCAGCATAGCCGCCGCTTTGCCTTTGCCCACCGAAAGCTCCGCGCCACATCGTACCCCAAGCAATCCAGTACATAATGAGTGGTATAGCCGATAGCAGGGTCATAAATACCATGTCGCTGTGTTTGACATGTGATAGCTCATGGCCCAAGACAGCCTTAAGCTCATCCTTATTTAACAGTTTCAGAATACCCTGGGTAACACAGACCCGCCCATCCCGCTGGGTCTTTCCAAGGGCAAAGGCGTTGGGAATTGCTAGTTGTGAAATGCCCACCTTGGGCTTAGGAAGATGAGCCCTCTCAGCAAGCTTAGCCACCATGCTATGTAGCTCCGGTGCTTCCTTATCGGAAGCCCACTTTACTCTCATTGTCTTGCTTACTATGGCGGGACCGATAAGATACTGGATGCCGAGGAAGACAAAAGCCAGAATAAGATAGGTTAGCGCGCTGCCTGTTCCCATCCATGTGCCAACCCCGGTAATCACGCCATAGAGAATGGCAAAGAGCAAAGCTACCAGCAAAAACATCCTCGTATTAAGCCCCATAAACTCGCTCCTTACTTATTACCTTGGCGGGTTGCATCAAGAATAATGATATAGCAGAAGATAAGATAGGTCAAACAACTATACTCATTCATCTCTGAAAAAGCCGACCTTGTCAAGTACTATCAGGCTCCTTCCTATTCATCTGTCCGTGCGGTTCTCACAATATGACGTTCAGGGTGGGGCTGCCCAATCATATGAACGGCTGGTTAACGACCAAAACGAGTAGCGGGCTTACCCCAGGCACTGGCTATTTTCCCCATCTCCTCGTAGCTCTTCCTATTCCTTAGCATATGGTATATCCACTCTAAGAGCTTCCTTTCGGCAGCTACTTTTGCTATCTTCTTCCCTTTTCTCCTCTCTAACTTGGAGTAAAATCTCTGCAGATGACCTGGCCTGTTAACACAGTGTGTCATCACCTCTGCCATTATCCACCTTAGCCACTTTGCCCCTTGTTTGGTAATATGCCCATGAAAAATAGTATTTCCCGAGGCGTAACTATAAGGGATGACACCAGCATAAGAGCAGATTTGCTTTGCTGAGGGGAAACGATTTATATCCCCTATCTCACTTCTTATCAGAAGAGCACTGTAATATCCTACACCGGGAATGGTCATCAGGAGCTTTGCCTCTTCGTCATCCCTAATCGAATCCCCAGTCCTTTTATTCACTGCTTTAATCTGCTGCTCTAATTCATCCAGAACTAAAAGATAACCATTGAGGGCCATCTGGTATATTTCAGAGACTGAAAGAAAGCTTAGAAAGTCTTTACCCTGCTTTCCAAATAGGTCGCTGAAGTCGTGAGTTATGTTGTTCCTGGCCAGTATGGCATGGACCCGGTTCTTTATTCCTGGTTCAACAGCCATCCCTCCTTGATAGCTTTCTTGGCTAGCCGAGAGGCTGCCATCTGGTTGATATTGAGATACGTGGCAAGTCGACTTTGACTAACCGATTCAGATTGCTGAGTAAATTTTCCCACTGCTTCTATGAGTGAGCGTACTGCGTCTGGTGCGCCGGTGGTGTCGATGTATAAGTCATTTATGAGTTCCCTGACGGTACCGTAGTCATCAGTCTCAGCTATGATGTTTCCCTGTTCGTCAAGCTTCCGGTGGTGGCTCCGGATTATGGCAACCACCTTGATAAAAGAGACTATTCTGCTAAACTCCCGATTCATTCTGGAGGATGGATTCTTTTTGCCCATAGTGCGGGCATGCTCATGAAGCGCTCTCCGTGATTGTCGATAGACTGCTTGCGCCGGAGACTTATATCCCCCGGGAAAGCTATTTCCCACTGCTGGAGGACGTTGTACTTAAGGACAAGCTCAAGCTCAACCCGGCAAGAAAACGACTTCTCCGGACTGATGGGCATTGTTACACCGCAGCGGAAGATTCTACGGGAAATCTGCCCCCAGTTCCGTGAGATGAAGCTGCACGGTGTCGAGAACTACTGCTGTGGCGGCGGTTCTGGCTTCGCCATCATGTCCGGTCTGAATTTTGCTGATTGGCGTATGGCTATCAGCAGCAGGATGAAAGTCAAGCAGGTTCTGGATTCATTCGGGTATGCCTCCGATTCTGATATGAAAAAGTACGTTTGCGCTCCCTGCTCCAATTGTAAGGGTCAGCTCAGAGATTTGTTCAATGGCTATGGACTGACTGGCGAGCATGGCATAGTTTACGGCGGGCTGGTGGAGCTGGTGGCAAACGCCATGGCAGATATTACAGGGCCTTTCATCAAGTGGGAGTAATCTTATGAATCCCCTCTCTCCAGTTGTGCTATTATACCAGTTGCGCTATTATAGTGTTTAACAATCAATCTCCAACGCTGAGAGGAGGTAGAGCATGACCGGTGATACTTTTACTATCGTCGGGCGCTGTGAGCGGATGGGTATGGTCGGTGTCGCGGTGGCAACCGGTGAAATCGCTGTCGCTTCGCGCTGTCCCCATGCCAAAGCTAAAGTGGGAGCCGTATCAACCCAGGCCTATACTGACCCACGGTTAGGTCAGCTTGCCATCAAGCTCCTGGAAATGGGCTTCGCCGCTCCCAAAGTCCTGCATGACCTGATACCGAGCGACCCTCATATTGAGCGCCGCCAGATTGGCATTGTTGATAAAGATGGCAATACCGCTGTCCATACTGGCAAGCAGAACCTGCCTTGGGCTGGGCATATTGCCAAAAAGAATTATGTTGCCATGGGCAACTACCTTGTGGGAGAAGGCGTGGTCAAAGCCATGGCGCGGGCTTTTGAGGAATCGGTGAAAGAAAATTTGGAAGAGCGGCTGATGCGAGCCATTGAAGCGGGCAGAGATGCCGGAGGAGTGATTGGCCCTGGACAGCGCTCCGCCGGTCTGCTGGTCTATGACTGGGAGGTCTTCCCTAGGGTTGACCTGCGTGTTGACTGGCACGAAGAGCCCATCGGTGAGCTCCGCCGCCTTCTGGAGATGTACAAGCCTCTTATTCCCTATTATGCCCAGCGACCCTCAGACCCGACTATAGGCGTTGTGGCAGAGTGGCTCGAGAAGCAGAAAGGGAAAGGGGGTGAGTAGCTAGCGCACTGTGGTTATGGCAGAAAACAAGTACTGCACTTAGAAAGAATCACATCCGCAAGCACAGCGAGATGGATGGCTAATACCTGTATTGGTCTTCGTTGTTCCCTCTATTATTTGCATACCCTTATTTTTCGTATGAGTTCCCGTCTATCTAACAAAATGAGGGTGAATGCAACTCTAGTGGCTAGAAGCCTACAGACGAACATGTTTTGTCCAAAATGGCTCCGGGAGCTTGTTTTATCCGCCTCAAAGAGCTTGCAGTTGACCGCAAACCGCTACCATTCCCACAATTCTAACCAGCGCCGTAAGTTGGGTGTAGCGACCACAGCGGAGGATTGCCTTGAATAAGCCTTTAAGTGCCGAGCCTACATGTCCAAGCCGAAGTGTAAGCACAAGGCCAGATTGACACAACTTCTTAAGGACTCTACACTATTGATAACCACCCAGGAGGTGCGTTTGCTATGATATGCCCTACCTGTAAAAGCGATATGATAGTTGTTGAGTACAACAAGATTGAGCTTGATTATTGTACTAACTGTCAGGGCGTATGGTTTGATTCTGGTGAGCTTGAGCTATTGCTGGAGTCCATGAACTTAGAGAGCCAGAATGTATTCCTCAGCAACATCCTCAGTTCCGAAGAAGCCGAATCATCAGAGAAGAAGCGGAAGTGTCCCATCTGCGGTCAGAAAATGAAGAAAACAGGCATAGGTCAAGAACCTGGAATACTGATTGATGTCTGCCAACGAGGAGACGGACTGTGGTTTGACGGTGGCGAGCTTGGTCAACTGACAAGGCAGCTGACCAAGAAGCCGTCAGAAAAAACACGTTCTCAGCAAGAGGTCATCACTTTCTTGGGAGAAGTATTCAAGCCCATGGAGTGAACTATGGAGGACAGACACGGGTGACAGGAGAATCCTTTCTAGAGTAAACTAGGTGCAAATCGCTTAGGAGGTGTTCTATGGCATGGTACATCATTGTTGGCGTTATCGTCATTCTTATTATCGTCGTACTCATTGCGACCTATAACAAACTGGTCAGGCTGCGCAATCAGGTAAAGAACGCTTGGGCACAGATTGATGTCCAGCTAAAGAGACGACATGACCTGATTCCCAACCTTATCGAAACAGTCAAAGGCTACATGAAGCACGAGCGGGAGACACTAGAAGCCATAACCAAAGCCCGCAACCTTGCCCAGCAGGCAGCGTCCTCCGGACCAGGCGCGCGGTCTAAGGCTGAGACTGAGTTAAGCTCTGCTTTGGGCCGGCTTCTCGCTGTAGTTGAAAATTACCCCGACCTCAAAGCCAATCAGAACTTCCTGGCTCTTCAGGAGGAGCTCACCTCCACCGAGAACAAAATAAGCTTTTCCCGCCAGTACTACAATGATTCAGTCCTCAGCTATAACAACCGGACCCAGATGTTTCCCTCCAATATTGTAGCCAGCATGACTGGCTTTAAGGCCAGCGAATTCTTTGAGGTTAGCGTAGCTGGGGAGAGAGAAGCACCCAAGGTCAGCTTCACCTAACCAGGTATGTTGTAGTCTATGTGGGAACAGATAAGGTCTAACCAGATAAGATCAACAATACTGGTAGCCGGAATGGGGTTATTGCTGCTCCTGGTCGGTTACTTCCTGGGGCTGTACTTCTTTGGCAGTGGCATCGGGGGCCTGATTATCGCTCTGGTAGTATGGGGAGTGATGAGTCTGGTCGCCTTCTTCCGGGGGGGCAATATCCTGCTGACGCTGTCACGGGCGAAAAAGATCAGCCGCGATGACCACCCGCGTCTCTACAACGTAGTTGAGGAGATGAAGATTGCCTCGGGGCTGGAGAAGATGCCCGACATCTATATCATCGATGACCCGGCACTAAACGCCTTCGCCACCGGGCGAGACCCCAATCGGGCAGCCGTGGCCATCACCTCTGGACTGCTGCAAAAACTCAACCGCGATCAACTCCAGGGTGTCATCGCGCACGAAATATCCCACATAAAGAACCGTGACGTGCTATTGATGGCTATCACCGCCGTCCTTCTCGGTACCATCGTCATTCTGGCCTGGTATGCAACGCGATTACTGTTCTTCAGCGGAATGGCCCGAGGCAGAAGGAGTTCCTCATCGGGAGGCGGCTCAGCCCAGCTGATAGTTCTTGCTGTGGGCATCGTGTTGATCATACTGGCACCGATCATGGCCCAGTTCATCTACTTCGCTATCTCCAGGAAGAGGGAATACCTGGCTGATGCTTCTTCGGCACTGTATACCAGATATCCCGAGGGACTGGCCTCAGCGCTGGGAAAACTGGCCGTTTCAACCAGCCAGCTAAAGTCGGCGAATAAGGCAACAGCGCCAATGTATATCATCAATCCCTTCCGTAAGAGAGGCATGGCAGCCAGCGACCTCACCA
>CAZYNG010000054.1:0-5863 GCA_964648615.1 uncultured Dehalococcoidales bacterium
GCGCGCCAGAACTCTTCATGCGACTTTGTTTACAAAGCATCAAACATCTGTGCTTCACAGTCCAAGCGAGCTTTTGAATAATGGGAGTCCTCCCTTCAAGGGTGCCCTGGGTTATAGTGGTATTCGGTATGTGTTTCTTTACTAATGAGTCCAGTTGGCCTTCATTACCACTGGCGGACCGTGCCCAATGTGTTACACTATATCTAAATCTAAAAGGTGAGTCATGCCTAGTACAGCAAATAAGCAACTTTTACGTGCCAAGGAAATGAATCTTTTGGTATCTATTCTAATTTTTGAAACATATTGGGCATATTACAGTATGAGTAGCGGGACTTTATACAAAAAAGTGGTGAGAGATGCAGCCAAACATTTGTTAGATAGCATTGACGAACTGGCTGCGTTGCATAAAGGTATACTTGACAAGAAATCTCTAAACTGGACCGATGCCGCCAAGATAGAAGATATAGTTCAAAATATAAGGGAATGGCTTAATGGAGGTTCGGATCTGCCATATGAAACTTTCTTAAGAAGTCGAGTCCACCTTTGGTTGCTTCTTACTCATCAAAAGCTATATTTACTAACATGCCTTGGGATTAAATCACCCCCTCCAATTGTTTGGGAAGCTATGGAATTTGTACATTCAGAGCGCTACTTACGTTGGCAACCACATCTACCGAGCGAGAGTATGTATGAATATGACAAAACCTTGGACATTTCAATGTTCTCTACTTCACGGACAATAGTTATCTATGGCGATATAAGGCGATCCCAAGACCTCATGATTTACACAATAGGCCAAGACCGTTTTGAAGAGATGATGGTTAGGTTTTTTGATTCGGTTCGTAATATTTTTGATAAGAGCATAGGTATTTTCGATAAGTTCACCGGTGACGGATTTCTGGGCTACTTTAATGAATATTTGTGTGGCGAGCGTGGAAAGAACTTTGAGGAATGTTTTGTTACATTTGTGAAACAGTGTATGGAGTTTAGTGAATCTCTTTTTCGTGAATGGAAGAGACATGTAAGGAAGCTGCCTGACGAAAACATAATGCTATCTATAGGAGCTGACCTAGGAGAAATATACTTTGGAGACCGGGGGGGACACCTTGTGTGCATTGGTGATGCTATTGTTTGGGCACAACGTATGTGTTCCGCTGCACCAGCAGGCGCTGTATATATAAACAACCTTTTAGCCAATCTTCTAGTCGATAGAGAAGGCATCGAGTTGTTGCCTGTCACAGGAAACACGAAAACTGGGGAAACCTTTCTAGCATCAGAACTAAGAATTGCACACTAGTCAAAGGTTTGTTGCAGACCGTATGCATGCACCATGCATGTGTATGAATAACGAACTATGATGAATCCAGGATTCGTTGGTTCAAAGCCAACCCCCGCTACCAATTTTGGTAATAACATTACCCCAGAACCAGCTAGTACTTAGCTAATCACCCTGCCTGTTCCAGAAGCGATTTTCCGCTTGTTATCCCATCCAGCTTCGCACAGTAGGCCTTAAACAGCGATTTCTGACTTCATAAACACATAACAGGAGCCCTGTATTTTAGCTAGGGTCCTATTCCGTGAATTCAACCACTAGTTTCTTAACATCCCACAGGGGTTCTATCTTCTCCGTTATGTCTTCCTTTATGGCGTGAGCAAACTGATGATCCCGAGGTAAATCAATAAGCACCCTGACTGTTCCATCCTTTAGCTCAATATCTCGCACTATGTTTGTGCGCACCACGTTTAACCCGGTCAGAGGGTTTATGACCTTCTTTAGGCGCTGACGAATCACCTCTACAGTGGTCGGCTTTTGTTCCTTGACCAGACCGTGGCGCTCTTCATAGTTTTGTATGGCCGAGCGTAAGCCTTCCACAGCGAGCACCGAGCAGTGGACTTTGATTTTGGGAAGTCCCCCCAGAGCTTGTGAAGCTTCTTTCCAGGTAATGTTCTTTGCTTCATCCAGCGTCTTTCCCTTGGCCAGTTCCGTGATTATAGAGCCGGTAGCTATGTTGGAAGCACAGCCGTAAGATTCAAACTTGATGTCTGCGATGGTCTTCGTCTTTGGGTCAACGTCTATGTAGACAGCAACCATGTCCCCGCAGGCTGGGCTGCCTTCTGTTGCTTTGCCATCAGGGTTCTCAATCTTACCCACGTTGCGGGGGTGTCGAAAGTGTTCCAGCACTGTTTCGCTATAGGGAAATTTCATCTTTAACCTTCCTCCTTTTCCTTATTCTTGCCCAGGGGGCTGATACTTCTCAGCTCCTGAACTATCTCAGCCGATGCCTGGAGCACGGCGTCCACGTCTTCCATAGTGTTGTAACGCCCAAAGGTAAAGCGTATCGACCCGTGTGCCCTTTCGTGATCACCGCCTATCCCAAAGATAACGTGGCTGCCCTCCAGGGAGCGGCTGAAACAGGCAGAGCCGGTGCTCACGGCAAAACCACGCATATCAAGGTGGAGGGTGATGGACTCACCCTCCACAAAGTGGAAGGTGATGTTGGCATTCTGTGGAAGTCTCTTCCAGCGATGCCCATTCAGGGTACTATTTGGTATCTCTGCAAGTATACGGTCAATGAGGCGATCACGCATTTCTTGCAGTCGCTTGGTTTCTTCGGGGGTGACCAGTTCTACCGCTTTGGCGAATCCTACTGCACCGGCTATGTTTTCCAGCCCGGCCCGAAGGTTGAATTCCTGAAACCCGCCGTCTACCCACTTGGCTATTTGGGTTCCTTGACGGATGTACAGGCCTCCTGTGCCCTTTGGGCCATGGATGGTGTGGGCAGATACAGTCGCTAAATCCACAGGTATCTTTTTCACATCGAGAGCTACCCTGGCGAAGGTATGCGTGGCATCGGTGTGGAAGAGCACACCTTTTTCCCTGCAGATACGACCGATACCTTCGATATCCTGGATAGTACCTATTTCCTGGTTAGCGTGCTGGATGGAAACCAGAATGGTCTCATTCGTTATGGAATCTCTGAGCTCGTCAAGGTCCACAAAGCCATCGCCATCGACATCCAGATAGCTCACCTGGAAGCCCTGTTTCTCCAGAGCTTGTGAGCTGTAAAGTACAGGAAAATCCTCGATTTTCGACACAATCATGTGTTTGCCTTTCTTCTTACCAAGGGCCAGTGCTACGCCTTTGAGGGCAATGTTAGAGGACTCGGTACTTCCCGAGGTGAAAATGAACTCTTCAGGGCTAGCACCTAAAGCATTAGCAAGAGCCTCTCTGGCCCCATCCAGTATTTCTCGGGCTTCTATTCCCTGAGAATAGCCAAACTCCGAGGTGGCAACGGCGTATGTGTCGAAGAAATACGGCGTCATCGCCTCGAGCACTCGCTCATCCAAACGCGTGGCTGCAGCGTTGTCCAGGTAAACAACTCTATCTAACATTTCCTCCTCCCATCATATGAACAGAGTTATGGTTGACTCCCTGGCCTCATTTACGTAGGTGCCAACTGCACAGTAATCCGATATCAAATCATCACGAAGGTCTTCTTTCTTTATTCCCATTATCTCCATTGTCATGTCACAGGCGAGTATCTTGCCGCCAAGCTCCTTGAAGTCCTGCAGGAGCCTCTCCAGAGAGGCGGCCCCGGCTTTTTTCATCTTCCGCTTCACCATCCATTTGCCCAGGCCCAGCATGTTCATCTTGGATAGAGGCCCCTTTTCCAGGGCGCCTTTCTTCAGACGCTGGAGGCCCCAGAAGGTGAAGTAGAGCGATGCCTCCATCCCCATTGCAAGTGCCCCATTGGCCACAATTAGGGCGCTATACACCTTGTCCATATCTCCGCTATGGACTATTATGGTAGCTTTATCAGCCATGGTTATTTCCTCCTGCTACCTGCGTATTCTTATTTTCCATACCCCGCCTTCCTCCTGCACATCGACAAGTTCCAGACCCAAAGCCTTGACGGCCATCGGTATCTCTTTCTTGGAAGCGGGATGTGTTCCAGTAACCTCCACAACATCTCCTTCTTTTGCTTTCCTCAAAGCTTTGCGGGTCTCAACCAAAGGAACGGGGCAAGTTTCGCCTGTGCAGTCCACCTTTATCTCAGCCATTTCGCATCACCTCCCTACAAGCTTACAGGTAGTGGTGTAATTATGAAGGATTGTGGAGAATCGTTCCACCTCCGTCGTTTTACTCAGTTTTGGTGACGTCTCTATCCCCACCACTTCTTGCATGGTCAGGTCCGTTGGGCACTTCGTATCTCAGTGCTCCAGAGGGGCAAGCGTCAATAACGCGCTTCATATCTTCAACGGCCGCAGCATTTGTGTCTACCCAGGGGCGTTTGTGTATATCGAAGACCTGGGGAAGGCCTTCAGTACAAATACCGGAATGCATGCATTTGTCGGGATCCCAGATTACCCTTATTCTTTCATTCTCGTATATTCGCTCCACTCTTGTCCTCCTGCACCAACCTCAACGTGTCACTGGCTCATTCTGGTATCCTTCGTTTATCGCCCGATCCGCCAGCCACATTCCTGTCATGCACCGGGATTTCGCCGAGCTAGTCTACTCTACGAGCTTGAACATTTTCCTGGGCGCTCCGCAAACGGGACATTTTTCAGGGGCTTCCCCCTCAACCGTGTTGCCACAATACTGGCAGACGTAAATTGGTTTTTCCTCAATGGCCTCACCCTTTTCAATCTTGCTCAGGGCAGTCTCAAACAATCCATGATGAATCTGCTCCACTTTATTTGCCAGGTCAAAGCTGTCTCTGGCTTTGTCTTCACCATCGACCTCAGCCTGCTTTATGAATTCGGGATACATTTCAGTAAACTCGTACTCCTCACCACCCTTCGCAGCTAGCAGATTTTCTTTGGTTGACTTTATCCCTTGCATAACCTTCAGGTGATTTTTGGCGTGCACCGTCTCGGCATCGGCTGCGGCACGAAACAACTTCGATATCTGTCTGTACCCTTCCTGTTCGGCTTTTTCAGCAAAGAATAGATACTTACGGTTAGCCTGGCTTTCTCCAGCAAAAGCAGACTGCAAATTATCTTTGGTATTGCGCATACTACACCTCCTCCTGGTCTATTTAAACTAATTGTAACTCAGGAGATATTTCTATGTATATGACTCATGTCTTACGTGAGTGACGAGAAAAGTACTGTAATCGCTCTGAAAAGTCAACAACGACCTGCAAAATATTGGATAGGTGCTCAGTTGGTGGATAGCCTGTTGAAACAGGCTAGTAGGAGCGTATTGAAGCTCAGAGCTAAATCTATACTTCTCTGATATAATACACCGCTTTGCCATATGTGCGTCATTGGCTGGCCGTTGGTATAATTATGTTAACTCGCCTGGAAGGGTAAGTAATGGAGAATTTACCTCTTTTTGATCTACCGGAGGGAGATGATCTACCCCGCAGCATCCCTCTGGCGGCAAGGGTGCGCCCCCATACTTTTGCTGAGTTTGTGGGACAGGAGCATTTAGTCGCTGAAGGGCGCGTGCTCCGGAAATGTATCGAGTCAGACCAGTTACCCTCCATAATTTTGTGGGGGCCGCCGGGCAGTGGGAAAACGACCCTGGCTCAGATTATTGCCAGTGTCACCAAATCTCACTTCAGTCCTCTTAGTGCGGTAAGTGCTGGGGTAGCTGATTTGCGCCATGTTATTGCTGAGGCCAGGAAGCGGTCAAAGGTATCGGGGCAGAGGACAATTCTTTTTGTTGATGAGATTCACCGCTTTAATAAGGCGCAGCAGGATGCTGTACTGCCTTTCGTGGAAAACGGCACGGTAACTTTAATCGGGGCCACCACCGAAAATCCCTCCTTCGAGGTTATTGCGCCACTCCTTTCTCGCTGCCGTACCTTCCGGCTGAATCTGCTGAGTGACCAGGAAATCAAGGTCATCGTGG